>NZ_JCALDR010000021.1:0-68946 GCF_059812965.1 Mycobacterium sp. NGS29 | reverse complement strand
CTTACAGAGTCAGACGTTCGCTGTTCGACGTGTGTGGAATATTGCCTGGGAGGGCCGCGCACGCGTGGCCGATATCGCTTGGTTGCTAGGTGCCGTTCGGCCCGTTGCTGCCCGGAGCGCCTGCGACGCCGCCCGTACCCGGAGTGCCCGCGAGACCGCCGGTACCGCCTGTACCAGGGTTACCGTCGGTGCCGCCCGTGCCGTCGGTGCCGCCGCCCAGGCCAGTTCCGCCCGTGCCGCCGCTGGCGTGGTTGCCGCCCGCGCCACCGTTCGCGCCGTTGCCGGCCCCTCCACCGATGCCGGTGCCCGTCGGGTTGCCACCACCGCCGCCGGCACCGCCGTTCCCGCCGGCACCGGAGTTTCCGGCGTCTCCACCGATCCCGCCACCGTTGCCGTCGCCGCCGTCGCCGCCGACACCTCCGATGCCGCCCGCGCCGGCTGAGCCGGCGTCGCCGCCTCTACCACCATTCTGGTTGCTGCCGAAGCCGTTTCCGCCTTTGCCGCCGGAACCGGAGTCGCCGCCAGCGCCGGCATCCCCGCCGTTACCACCGGCTGCGCCTGCAGTGGTGGCGGTGCCGTCGCCACCAGCACCACCGGCGCCACCGTTACCGCCTTTACCGCTGGCACCACCGTTGCCGCCCAAGCCGCCAGGTTGGCTACCGGTAGTAGCTTGACCGGCATTGCCTCCGATATTGCCGTTTCCGCCCTTACCACCGGCGCCACCGTCGCCCCCGTCACTTGCGGCGCCATTGGTGCCGCCGCCGGTCGCGGTACCACCGGAGGCCCCGTTGCCACCGCCACCGCCAACACCGCCGTCGCCACCGGCACCACCGGCGCGGGCGTCGCGGTTGGCGACCGTGGTGCTGTTCTGGCCGTTACCACCTGCGGCGCCGTTGCCGCCGTTGCCGGCCTTGCCACCGTTTCCGGCGGTACCTGCGGCACCACCTGACTGGCCGTCACCACCGGCACCCGCGTTACCGCCGGCGCCTCCGTTACCGCCGGTGCCACCGGCGCCGCCGTTGCCACCCGTGGTACCAGTGACACCCCCACCGGTACCGCCCGTGGATCCGATGCCGCCCTGGCCACCGTTGCCACCGACACCACCGTTGGATGTCGCGGTGCCCGCACCACCGGTGCCACCCACACCGCCGAGGCCACCGTTGTTGCCGGCACCGCCGGTACCGCCGTTGGTTCGGTTGCCGGTGCCGGTGCCGCCATTACCGGCCGTCCCGGCGTTACCACCGTTACCGCCGTTACCGCCGTTACCGCCGTTACCTGCCGTACCGTCTGCGCCAAGCGTGGCGGCACCTGCATCACCACCGACACCACCGGCTCCGCCCTGGCCGCCGGCGCCGGCTGCGCCGCCGGTGCCGGCCGTACCGTTGGCGGTGCTGGAGTTGGCGCCAACAGCACCGTTACCGCCCTGGCCGCCCTGGCCGCCCTGGCCGGCATTGCCGCCGTTACCCGCGTTGCCAGAGACAGATCCGCCCGCGCCACCGCCGCCACCGTTGCCACCCTGGCCGCCGATGCCACCGGTGGCGCCGGCGCCGCCGGTGGTGCCGGTTGCGCCGTTGCCACCGATGCCGCCATGACCGCCGTTACCGACCGAACCGCCGGCACCACCGTCGCCACCCTTGCCACCGGCAGAACCATTGGTGAGCGCACCGGCGTTGAAGCCGTTGCCGCCATCGCCGCCGTGGCCGCTGCTGGCGGGCGCGGTACCGTTGGCGCCGTTGTTGCCGCTGGTAGAGCCGGTGCCCGCTGCGCCACCGGTACCGACCGCGCCCGCGTCGCCGCCCTTACCGCCATTGCTGCCATTGATGACGGTCGCCGTGCCGTTCGCGCCATCACCGCCGTCACCGCCCTGGCCGGCCGCCCCGCCGGCACCGCCGTTGCCGGCCGCACCCTGGTTTCCTGCGGTGGCGGTACCGCCGTTACCGCCGGCGCCACCAGTGCCACCCGCACCGCCGTCACCGCCGGCGCCGCCAGCCGTGGTCGGGTTCGTCGAGTTGGCTCCGTTACCACCGGTACCGCCGGCTGCGCCGACGCCACCGGCGCCACCCGCCCCGCCGTCCCCGGACACCGTGCCACCAGCCCCGCCGTTACCGCCGACACCACCGAATCCACCGCCAGTAGCGGCTGCGCCGCTGGCACCCGAGCCGGCCCCGGCCGCACCGGACTTGCCCGGCAGACCCGCACCGCCGGTGCCGCCGGCGCCGCCGTTTCCACTCTCGCCGGCGTCGCCACCATCACCGCCGGCGCCACCGCCGGCCTGGCCGATCCCGCCGGTACCACCGGCGCCCCCGTCGCCCGATGTCGCACCGCCGACGCCGCCGTGACCGCCCGCGCCGCCGACACCCTGCGGCGACTGGCCGAAGCCACCCTTGCCACCGATGCCGCCGGTACCGGTGTCTCCGCCTTCGCCGCCGGTGCCACCGGCGCCACCGTTGCCGGCCTGCACTCCGCTGTCACCGCCGATGCCACCGGTGCCACCGGCGCCGATGCCATCACCCGCGCCACCGTTACCACCAGCACCACCGGTGCCGAGCGTGCCACCGGCACCACCGACGCCGCCGGCACCGCCGTTGGCGTTCGACCCCGCGTCCGCGGCGTAGCCCTTGCCGCCGACGCCGCCGTCGCCACCCTCGGTGGCCGCCGCGCCCGCGACGCCGTTAGGACCGCCACCGGGGCCACCGCTACCCTTCGCCGCACCAGCTCCGCCGCTGCCCGGGTTACCCCCCTGGCCACCGGTACCGCCGTCGACGTTGGCTGAGTTGCCGTCACCGCCAACACCGCCGGTACCGCCAATTCCGGCCGCACCACCGTTTCCGCCCGCACCACCGCCACCGACTGCGCCCGCAACGCCCTTCGGCGCCGCACCGCCGGCGCCACCGTTGCCGCCGACGCCGCCGACGCCACCGTTGCCGCCCTGGCCGCCGACCCCGCCGGTGCCACCGCCATCAGCGCCGACCTCGCCCACCCCGCCGGTGCCACCCACGCCGCCGACCCCGCCGTCACCACCGGTACCTCCGATGCCGCCGTTGCCGGCCTGCGAACCGGCCGCGCCGCCGGCGCCGCCGTTACCGCCGATGCCACCAGTCTGGCCGGTGTCGCCGATCAGGCCCGTGCCACCGGTCGCGCCCTGTGCGCCGGAACCGCCGGCACCACCGGAACCGCCGGCACCGCCGTTGCCCACGGCGCCCGCCTGTCCGCCGGCTCCGCCGTTACCGCCCGATAGCCCGGTGCCCGCGGCGGCGGTGTACCCGTGACCGCCGGTGCCACCGTTGCCGCCACTGGTCGCGGCGGCACCGGTGGCCCCGCTGCCGCCAGTCGTCAACCCGCCGCCACCCTGGCCACCGACACCGCCGGTGCCGGGGTTACCGCCGATCCCGCCGGCGCTGCCATGAATGCTGGCGGCGGTGCCATTACCGCCGTGGCCGCCGTTGCCGCCGAGTCCGGCCGCACCGCCGGCACCACCGTTGCCGCCGACACCCAGGTTGCCGAGTGGGTTCTGCGCGAGGCCGCCCTGACCGCCGTTGCCGCCCTTTCCACCGGCGCCACCGACCCCGCCGGTACCACCGATCTCGCTCGGGTCAGCCGCGTCGGCGCCGACTGCGCCGGTGCCACCCTGCCCGCCGACGCCGCCGGCGCCACCGGCCCCGCCAAAGCCCGCAGTGGTCCCGGCGTCACCGCCGGCACCACCGTGACCGCCGTTGCCGCCGGTCCCGCCGGCACCACTGGTCTGGGTCGGGTCTGTCCCCGTTACGCCGATGGCGCCCTTGCCGCCGGCTCCGCCCGCGCCACCATTGCCGGCCAGACCACCGGCACCACCCCGACCGCCGTTGCCGCCGTTCGCGCCGGGGGTAGTGGCGTCCCAGCCAGCCCCGCCGGCACCTCCATCACCGCCGCTCAGGGCGGCGGTGCCCAGGGCACCTGATGCCGCGGCGGTGGTTCCGGTGCCGTTCAATCCGCCGGCCCCGCCGGCTCCTCTCCCGCCGGGGTTGCCGCCCACGCCGCCGACGCCGCCATTGCGAGTGGTGGCGTCCCCGGCGCCGCCAGTCCCGCCGGCACCGCCGAGTCCTGCGGCGCCGCCCTGACCGCCGATTCCACCGGTTCCGGTGACACCACCGGTTCCGGAACCGAGCGCAGTACCCGCGGCACCGCCGGCACCGCCCTCACCGCCGGCACCGCCCCAACCGCCGAGGCCGCCGTTGCCACCGGTGGCACCAGCGACTGTCGCGTCGACACCCTTGCCGCCGGTCCCGCCGCCACCACCGAGACCACCCTTGCCGCCAGCGCCGCCGTCACCACCGTTGCCCGATACCAGCCCTCCGTGACCACCGGCCCCACCGACACCGCCGATGCCGCCGCGCGCCCCGGCACCACCGGCCCCGCCCGGGGTACTGGCATTTGCACCCGCGGCGCCGGCCACGCCGGCGCCGCCGTCACCGCCGGCACCACCGTTCGCGGTCGCACCGCCGTCACCACCGGCACCACCGGTCCCGCCGACCACACCCACGCCGCCGTTCCCGCCCTTGCCGCCCGCGCCGCTGCCGTCGCCGGCACCGCCCTCACCACCGGCGCCACCGTGACCGACCGCCCCGCCATTACCGCCGACACCGCCGTTGCCGCCCGCCGCGTTGGAGCCACCGGCGGCGGTGAGACCCGCTCCACCCGTACCGCCGTTACCGCCGCCGGTTGCCGCAGCACCGGCGGCGCCGTTTGCCGCACCGAGTGAACCCGCCCCGCCTGCACCGGCGATGCCGGGGTTGCCACCCACACCACCGGCACCGCCGTTGGGGGTGCCGATGTCGCCAGCGCCGCCGTCACCACCTTCGCCACCGAGCCCGGCCACGCCACCGGCGCCACCCACACCGCCGGCACCGAAGATGCCCGTGCCACCGGCGGCACCACCCGCACCGCCATTACCGCCCTGGCCTCCGCCGCCACCCGTCGCGCCGGCGACGACGGCGTCCGCACCGTCACCACCGAATCCACCAGCACCACCGACGCCACCGGCACCGGCCGTGCTGAATACCAGCCCTCCGTTGCCGCCCCGTCCCCCGGTTCCACCGGTGCCGCCGGCGATGGCCAACGACGGGTCACCTTCACCACCGGCACCGCCCACGCCGCCGGCACCACCGGCGCCGAAGAAGCCGGCGTTTCCGCCCATGCCTCCGATACCACCGGTCAGACCGGCGGCGGCACCGATGCCGCCGGCACCGCCCATACCGCCGTTGCCGTACAAGATCCCGCCGGAGCCGCCATTACCGCCCTGGGCGCCGGCGCCGCCCGTACCGCCGATGCCACCACTGCCGAATAACCCGGCGGCCCCGCCGTTACCGCCGACCTGTCCCACAGCACCGGACCCACCGGCACCACCATTGCCCCACAGCAATCCGCCGGCACCACCGTTGGCGCCGGTGCCCGCCGCACCGTCGGTGCCGTTGCCGATCAGTGGGCGACCCAGCAAAGCCTGCGACGGGGCGTTGATCAGGTCTCCGACGAGCCCGAGCGGGCTGGCGGCGGCCGCCTCGGCGCTTGCGTAGGAGCTACCTGCGGCGTTCAACGCCTGCACGAACTGCTCGTGAAACGCCTGGGCTTGGTTGCTCAGCGTTTGATACCCCTGCGCGTGCGTCCCGAACAACGCGGCGATGGCCGCCGACACTTCGTCCTGGGCCGCCGGCAGCAGCGAAGTGAAGGGGCTGGCCCACGCACAATTGGCCTCGGACATCGACGTGCCCAGACTCTCCAGGTTCGTCGCGGCGAGGGCGAACAGATCCGGGGCAGCCACCAAATACGACATCGCTGAAACTCCTGTGGTTCATAGCCGACGAGGTCACTCGGTTTGGGAATGTACATCTTCGGTAAGCGAAAACACCAGATGCTGAAACGGTAATTTCCAGATTTTTCTATCTCGCCGATTCGACGACTGCCTCCGCGCCCCTGCGCGCCAACCGCGCAGATGTTTGCGGGAGCCTGAAGGATTCAACCTTCAGCTATCCATCTTGGTGGGTCGACTCACACGGTCACTGACGTGAGCGATAAAGTGTTGTACGCCAACACTTTTCAGTTCATCAGTTATCTCGCAGTACCGAGCGGCCTACTGACGCCAGTTGAATAATTATTGTCAATAGCGTCAGAAACCAGCAGGGAAAGCGACTCGTCTGACACCGCCGTGACCGGACGCAAAGTTTGCTGTGTGCCGCACTACCGCCTCGGGATTGCGAAGTGGCGATTGACAAATTTTCTCGGGAGTGTCACGGCAACGGCACGACGCAGAGCCAGCCAAACGGTTGCTGGAAGTAGACCGACCGGTCTTCTGATTTGCCGGCGTCGGCTACTTGCCGTACCGGCGATGCCGCATGCTGTAGTCGCGCAGAGCACGCAGAAAATCGACTCGCCGGAACGCCGGCCAGTGCGCCTCGGTGAACCACATCTCCGAGTAGGCGCTCTGCCACAGCAGGAAGCCGGACAGCCGCTGCTCCCCGGAGGTGCGGATGACCAGGTCGGGGTCCGGCTGCCCGGAGGTGTAGAGGTTCTCCGAGATCCCGTCAACCGTCACCACCTCGACGAGTTCCTCGGCGGTGGCACCGTTGGCGAGTTCCTTGCTCAGCAACGCACGTACCGCGCCGACGATCTCCTGCCGGCCGCCGTACCCCACCGCCACGTTGACGTGGAACGCGGCGTTCTGCGGGGTGGAATCCACCGCGTCGCGCAGCCGCCGGGCCGGTTCTTCACCCAGCAACTCCAGGTCTCCGACGGTCCGCACGCTCCAGCGGTTGGCCGGCGCGCAGATCTCCTCGACCACATCGGTGATGATCTCAATCAGCGCACCGAGCTCTTCGGGGTCACGTTGCAGGTTCTCGGTGGAAAGCAGATAGACGGTGGTCATCTCGATGCCGGCGTCCTGGCACCACCGCAGCATCTCGGCGATCTTCACCGCCCCCATCCGGTAACCGACGCTGACGTCGTCGTACCCCAGGCTGCGCGCCCACCGCCGGTTCCCGTCGCACAGCACCGCGATATGCCGTGGCAACTCCGATCTGGACGCGGCCAGGCCCTGCCGGAGCCGTAGCTCGTAAAGCCGGTACAACGGCTCCTTGATCCGCGGCGGGACGATCTCCACGAAGATCCACACTACTGTGAACCGCAACAGTTTCCGGTGGCGAATTCGGGCTATATCACGTCATGTCATCAGGTTTCACTCAGCTGATTTCGCTACCCTGATCCGTGACCCCAACGGCGAACACAAGACGAGGCAGAACAGATGAGCAGCCAATCCAGCACGCTCACCAACGCTGAGCCGAACAAGAACACTGAGCCGGACAAGGACGACTCCTCGCCGGTCCAGGCCGCCCAGGACGCCGTGGAGGGCGCCGCCCACCAGATCGCCGAGGGCGTCGCCAAAGTCCTGACCAAGCCCCGGTTCCGCGGCTGGATCCACGTCTACTCAGCCGGCACCGCCGTCGCCGCGGGCGCCTCGCTGGTGGCGGTGTCGTGGGCGGTGGATTCCACCAGGGCCGGTCTGGCGACAATGCTCTACACCTTCGCCACGATCATCATGTTCACGGTCAGCGCCACCTACCACCGGGTCAACTGGAAGTCCCCGACCGCCCGGATGTGGATGAAGCGCGCGGACCACTCGATGATCTTCGTGTTCATCGCGGGCAGCTACACGCCGTTCGCGCTCCTGGCCTTGCCTCCCGACCAGGCGAAACTGATGTTGTGGATCGTCTGGGGCGGTGCGGCCGGCGGCATTCTGCTCAAGATGCTGTGGCCTTCGGCGCCGCGCTGGGTCGGCGTGCCGCTGTACATCCTGCTCGGATGGGTCGCGGTCTGGTACACCGGCACCATCCTGCACAACGCCGGCGTGACGGCCATGGTGCTGCTGTTCGTCGGCGGCGCCCTCTACAGCATCGGCGGCGTGCTGTACGCCATCAAGTGGCCCGACCCGTGGCCGCGGACCTTCGGCTACCACGAGTTCTTCCACGCCTGCACCGCGGTGGCGGCGATCTGCCACTACATAGCGATGTGGTTCGTCGTCTTCTAGAGCTGGGTCACGTCGGCCGCTGACCAGTAGGCCTTCATCGCGGTGACCTTGCCGTCGCCGTCGAACACCATCGTCTCGATGGGCTCGATCCGCATCTTGGTGTCGCCCATCGCGACCGTCAGCCGGAAGTGGAAGGCCGCTTCGTTGCCAGATACCCGCAGCGTGACCAATTCGCATTCGCGTTGCGCGCCGGTCACTGCCGAATAGAAGCCGTGGATAGCACGGGTGCCGATGTGCACCTCACCACCCACCGGATCCTCCAGCGTGGCGTCGTCGGCGTAGAAGGCCGCCAGGTCCTCGGCGGTGCCGTCGCTCACCGTGGCGATGTAGCGATGCACGGTGTCGGTGATTGCTTGCACCCGCTCGGCATTTGGCATGTGACGCACGCTACTACCCGGGTACGTTCAGTGCGGTAGCCAGTGCCGCCGCGTCGGTCACCGGCAGGTCACACGTCCGGCCCCGGCACACGTAGGCGGCGTCGGCGCCGGCCACCTGGTTCCGCCCGGCCAGCAGCGGCGACGAGTCCGTCTGGCCGCCGACAACGATCGCCCCGCCGGGGGCCAGCCGACGGGCTTCGGCCAGCAATGATGCGGGCTGCTGGCAGGCGACGGCGATCTGCAGTGGCCCGCGTACCGCCGCCTCGGCCACCGCCAGCCAATGGCCGGCCGACCGAGGGGCCCGGGCCAGCAGCACCGCATGCGCGTCCAGTGTCTGGCCGGCAAGTCGTAGATATCGCTCGGCGCGGGTGCCAGCCACCAGGTGAGCCGCGGTCAGTAATGCCTCGGCGATCGACGAGGCTCCTGACGGCGTGGCCCCGTCCAGCGGGTCGGCGGGCCTCAGCAACAACTGCTCGGCGTCGTCGGCGGTGTCGAACCACCGGCCGGGATGCTGCGCATCCGCGAAATGCCCGATCGCGGTGTCCAGCAGACCGGTGGCCGCGGTGAGCGACGCCGGCTCCGCGGTCAGCTGGTGGAGCGCAAGCAGGCCGGTGGCCAGCATCGCATAGTCCTCCAGAATCCCCGCGCTGTCGCCGACCACCCCGCCCAGGCTCGCGCGGCGCAGCCGCCCGTCCACCAGGTGACGGTCCAGCAGCGCGGCCGCACAACGCTGCGCGGCCCGGGTCAACTGCGGGTCACTCAACGCGACGCCGGCTTCGGCGAGCGCGGTGACGGCCAGCCCGTTCCAGGCGGTGACCACCTTGTCGTCGCGTCCAGGTTGGACCCGGGTACGCCGCGCCGCCAGCAGCCGCTCGCAGACCTCGTCCAGGCGATCGTCGGGGTCCACCGACAGCCGCAGCACCGACGTGCCGTGCTCAAAGGTGCCGGCCTCGGTGACACCGAAAACCCTTGCCGCCCAACGGCCGTCGTCCGGACCTAAAATTTCGGCCAGTTGGGCCGGCGTCCACACGTAGGTCGAGCCTTCCCGGCCGTCGGCGTCGGCGTCCAGCGAGGAGACGAACAGGTCGCCGTCGGCGAGGTCGTCGAGCAGGAACCGCGCCGTCTGCGCGGTGATCCGCCGGGCCAGCGGGTCGCCGGTGCGTCGGAACCAGTGTGCATACCAGCGCAGCAGCAGCGCGTTGTCGTACAGCATCTTCTCGAAATGCGGCACCACCCAGGCGGTGTCGACACTGTAGCGGGCGAAGCCCCCGGCCAGCTGGTCATACATGCCACCGCGGGCCATCGCGCGGCCGGTGCGCGTCACCGCGGCCAGCACCGCCCGCGACCCGGTGCGCTCGTAGTGGCGCAGCAGCGCCTCCAGCAACGCCGACGGCGGAAACTTCGGAGCGCCACCGAAACCGCCGTGCTCGACGTCCTGGTCACCCAGCACGGCGGCCACCGCCTGATCACACAATTCCGGGGCCACCGCCGGCCCGCCGCCCGGCAACCCGGCGCTCATCGAGCGCAGCTCACCGGCGATGTGGTCCGAGGCCTCCTCCACCTCACCACGGCGTTCGCGCCAGGTCTCGCTGATCGCCGAAAGCAGTTGCAGGAAGCTGTCTTTCGGGTAGTAGGTGCCGCAGAAGAAAGGCCGGCCGTTCGGGGTCAGGAAGCATGTCATCGGCCAGCCGCCCTGGCCGGTAAGCGCGACGGTGGCGTTCATGTAGACCGCGTCGATGTCGGGGCGTTCCTCGCGGTCCACTTTGATACAGACGAAGTCGGCGTTCAGCACCTCGGCCACCCCGGGATCTTCGAACGATTCATGCGCCATGACGTGACACCAATGACAGGCGGCGTAGCCGATGGACAGCAAGATGGGCACGTCGCGGGTGGCTGCGTCAGCCAGCGCATGCGGCGTCCACTGCTGCCAGTGCACCGGGTTGTCGGCATGCTGACGCAGGTAGGGGCTGGTGGCGAGCGCGAGCGTATTGCGGCCGGCCTCAGCCGGGGTCATGAGCCGATCCCGGCGGCCGCGCGGACCCGTCGCCCCCTGGCGGAACGGGCGGGTCGTCCAATGCGTCGGTGCCCTCGTCCGCTGCCTGGTCGGCCTCGGGGTGCTGCCGGTCGAACGATTCGGGGACCTTCTTGAGCTGTCGGTTCATCGACCGCACCAGGAAGATGGTGGCGACCACCAGCAGCACCACGATCAACAACCCCAGTGGACTGGCCTTGCCGAAATCGGGCCCGTGGTTGCGGGTTCCGCCGTCTGCAATCACGGTGAGCACAAGAGCGTTCATCGGTCGGCTTCGATTCCGGCGAACAGATCGGTCTCCGGCAGGGTGGCCGGCACCCGCGACCGGGCCAGCTCGAATTCCTCGGTCGGCCATAGCCGCTGCTGCCAGGCGATCGGCGCGGCGAAGAACTCGGCATTCGGGTCGATCTGGGTGGCGTGCGCGAGCAGCGCGTCATCGCGCTGACCGAAATACGACGAGCATTCGACGCGGGTGGTGACCCGCTTCTCGAACTGGTCGTGCTCAGGCAGCCAGTGCTGGAGCCACTTGTCGAACGGCCCTTGCTGCCCGTGCTTTTCGAACTCGTCCTGCAGTAGCTGCATCCTGGCCCGCAGGAAGCCGTGCACGTAGTAGAGCTTGGACACCGTCCAGGGTTCCCCGGCGTCGCCGAAGCGGCGGTAGTCGCCGGCCGCCTCGTAGGCACCGACAGACACCTCATGGCAGCGGATGTGGTCGGGGTGCGGGTAGCCGCCGTTCTCGTCGTAGGTGATCATCACGTGCGGGCGGAATTCGCGGACCACCCGCACCAGCGCTGCAACCGATTCCTCCAGCGGCACCAGCGCAAAGCAACCCTCCGGCAGTGGCGGCGGCGGGTCGCCCTTGGGCAGCCCGGAGTCGACGAAGCCCAGCCAGGTGTGCTCGACACCGAGGATCTCGGCCGCTTTGGCCATCTCGTCGCGGCGAATCTCATGGATGTGTCCGCGCACGTCGGGCAGGTCCATCGCGGGGTTGAGAATGTCGCCGCGCTCACCGCCGGTCAACGTCACCACCAGCACCTGATGACCCTCGTCGGCGTACCGGGCGAGAGTCGCGGCGCCCTTGCTGGATTCGTCGTCGGGGTGGGCGTGCACCGCCATCAACCGCAGTTTGCTCACGTGCTCCCTTGTGTCTGTGGGTACGAGTCCGTCCACCGGCCCTGGTCAGTGCTCCCTATACTTCCAGTTCTGCTGTACCCCACAACTCCCCAGGGCAAGACTGACGGCTTGACTGACGAATCGATTCCGCGTCCCGAGGCACGCTACGGACGGTCCCGGCTTTCGCGCAAAGCACGGCGCCGAGTCGTCATCGGGCTCGCCGCGGCGGTGCTGGCGGCGGGCATCGGCATCGCCGTCGCCGGCTACCAGCGGATCGGCACCGCCCCGGTCACCGGCACGCTGGCGGGCTACCAGGTGATCGATGACGAAACGGCCTCGGTGATCATCAGCGTGACCCGCAAAGACCCGTCCCGGGCCGTGGCGTGCATCGTGCGGGTGCGCGCCAGGGACGGCAGCGAGACCGGCCGGCGCGAGGTGCTGGTGCCTCCCGCCGACCAGGCGACGGTGCAGGTGACCACTACCCTGAAATCCGGCAAGCCGCCGATGATGGCCGACGTATATGGCTGCGGCACAGACGTACCCGCGTATCTGCGCCCGTCCTGACCGCGCGACAAACGCCGAACTGCGGCGATGCAGGTCATCAGTTGTTAGCGCGGTGGTAACATAGGTGAATGCACGGTCCTGCCTGGGACCGTGTATTGCTGCATTAGAGGCCTTCGGCACGCGGGACTTGGCAGCAACCGGGGTGGGGGAAGCCGCTTACGTCAGCAAGCGGATCAGAGGACTTACGCGACACGCGGAACGACAACACAAGGAGCGGTACGAGATGACGGACACTCAGGTGACCTGGTTGACCCAGGAATCACATGACCGGCTCAAGTCCGAGCTCGACCAGCTGATCGCGAATCGTCCGGTCATCGCCGCGGAAATCAACGATCGCCGCGAAGAGGGCGATCTGCGCGAGAACGGCGGGTACCACGCTGCGCGGGAGGAGCAGGGTCAGCAGGAGGCCCGCATCCGGCAGCTGCAGGATCTGCTCAACAACGCCAAGGTCGGCGAGGCCCCCAAGCAGTCCGGGGTCGCGCTGCCCGGCTCGGTGGTGAAGGTCTACTACAACGGCGACAAGTCGGACAGCGAGACCTTCCTGATCGCCACCCGCCAAGAAGGCGTTAACGACGGCAAACTCGAGGTCTACTCACCGAACTCCCCGCTCGGCGGTGCGCTGATTGACGCGAAGGTCGGCGAGACCCGCAGCTACAAGGTGCCCAGCGGTAACACCGTCGAGGTGACGCTGGTCAGCGCGGAGCCGTACCACTCGTAGTTCCTGCCCAGTGTGCACGGCACGACGTATCTGCGGCGTGTCGCGTCGTGAGACGCACAGTCGGCGTCAGGCCGGTGGGTCAGCCCAGCGCCTGCTCAAGGTCGGCGATCAGGTCGGCGACGTCCTCGATGCCCACCGACAGCCGCACCAGGTCGTCGGGCACTTCCAGCTGTGAGCCGGCCGTCGATGCGTGCGTCATCGCGCTGGGGTGTTCGATCAGTGACTCCACCCCGCCCAGTGACTCGGCCAGAATGAAGACTTCGGTCCTGGCGCACAACTTCTCGGCCGCCTGCCGTCCCCCGCGCATCCGCAGCGACACCATGCCGCCGAAGCCGCGCATCTGGCGCGCGGCAACCGCATGGCCGGGATGGGTGGGCAGACCCGGGTAGAGCACGGCACTCACCGCCGGCAGCTCGGCCAGGAAATGCGCTACGGCAGCGGCGTTTTCGCTGTGCCGCTGCATCCGCAGTACCAGCGTCTTGATGCCGCGGATGGTCAGGTACGCATCGAACGGCCCCGGTACCGCACCCGCGCCGTTCTGCAGGAAGGCGAACGCCTGATCCAGTTCTTCGTCGTTGGTGACCACCGCGCCGCCGACGACGTCGGAGTGGCCGCCGATGTATTTGGTGGTCGAGTGCAGCACGATATCGGCACCCAGCGTCAGCGGTTGCTGCAACGCCGGCGAGGCAAACGTGTTGTCCACCAATACTTTTGCCTTGACATCGGCACCCAGCTGGCCGATGCCGGCAATGTCGGCGACCGACAGCAGCGGGTTGGTGGGCGTCTCCACCCAGATCAACCGGGTCTGCGGGGTGATCGCCGCGCGCACCGCGTCCAGATCGGACAACGGCACCGGCGTGTACCGGACGCCCCATTGGGTGAAGACCTTGTCGATCAGCCGGAAGGTGCCGCCGTAGGCGTCGTCGGGAATGACGACATGGTCGCCGGGGCGCAGGACGGCACGTAGCACACAATCGCTGGCGGCCATCCCGGAACTGAACGCGCGCCCGAACGCACCCTCCTCGATCGCCGCCAGGGAGGCTTCCAGCGCGGCCCGGGTCGGGTTGCCGGTGCGGGCGTACTCGAAGCCGCCGCGCAACCCACCGACCCCGTCCTGGGCGAAGGTGCTGCTGGCGTAGATCGGGGCGTTGACGGCGCCGGTCGCCGGATCGGGGCGGTAGCCCGCGTGGATCGCTTTGGTGGCCTGGCCGGTGAATCTGTGGTCGTGGTTCATCGACGGCCAGCCTAATCGTTCCTACCCGGTGGGCTCGCTCCTCAGCTTTGCAGCGGCAGACAGACCGTCGTCATGATCTTGTCCGCCAGGGTCTGGCGCTTCTTGTCCCACAACGGGAATAAGAATCCGATGTAGCAGATGATCGCGTCGACGAAGTGCGCGAGTTGACGCACCAGTGACATGGCGAATCCCAACGGAGCGCCGGAGACCTCGCTCACCACTTTGAACTTCAGGATCGACTTACCGATGCTCGATCCGGTGGTGCCCTGCTTGTAGCCGTAGTTCCACACGACGTAGGCCGCGACCAACCCATTTCCCAGCATGTTCAGGAAAGTGCCGGCCATCGAGTCGTCCGGGACGGCGATCAACAGGGCCGTGGTGATACCGACGATGATCAGCACCGGGACGTAGTCGATGAGGAATGCGAGCGCGCGGGAGACCCACGGTGTGTAGGACTCCGTCGACAACTGGCGCACGGCCGGTCCCGGCGGCGGCGGCGCGACCGCGCCGGCCGGCGGGGGTGGCGGCGGGTAGCCACCGGGCGGCGGGGGCGGGGGCGCGGACGGATAGGGCCCACCGGGCGGCTGATCGGTCATGGACAACCTTCCGATACGGAGTTTGCTGAACTAGCCGGTTAGAGTACCGGAGCGCCGGAACCAGCGGGACCCCGCTAGCGTCGTCGCGTTCCTTCGGACAGGAAGCCCAGCAGGTCGTAGCGGGTGATCACCCCGACCGGCTTGCCCTCCTCCACCACCATCAACGCGTCCCAGTCGCGCAGCTCCTTGCCGGCCACGCTGACCAGCTCGCCGGCCCCGATCAGTCGCAACGGGGGGCTCATGTGCTCCGACACCGCGTCGGCCAGCTTGGCGCGGCCCTCGAACACCGCCGAAAGGAGTTCGCGCTCGGAGACACTGCCGGCGACTTCGCCGGCCATCACCGGCGGCTCGGCGCCCACGACCGGCATCTGCGACACCCCGTATTCGCGCAGAATCCCGATCGCGTCGCGCACCGTTTCCGACGGGTGGGTGTGCACCAGGTCGGGCAACGCACCGGACTTGCGCCGCAGCACATCTCCGACGGTGGACTCCGCCGATGACCCGTCGAGCCTGCTGCGCAGGAACCCGTAGGACGACATCCACGCGTCGTTGAAGATTTTCGCCATGTAGCCGCGCCCACCGTCGGGCAGCAGCACGACGACCAGCGCGTCGGGCCCGGCCTGCTCGGCCACCTTGAGCGCCGCGACAACGGCCATCCCGCAGGAGCCGCCGACCAGCATGGCTTCCTCGCGGGCTAGGCGCCGGGTCATGTCGAAGGAATCGGAGTCGGAGACCGCGACGATCTCGTCGGGCACCGAAGGGTCGTAGGCCGCCGGCCAGAAGTCCTCGCCCACTCCCTCGACCAGATACGGCCGGCCGGTGCCGCCGGAGTACACCGAACCCTCCGGGTCGGCGCCGATGATCCGCACCCGCCCGTTGGACACCTCCTTGAGGTAGCGACCGGCGCCGGTGATCGTGCCGCCGGTGCCGATGCCGGCGACGAAGTGCGTGATCTTGCCGTCGGTGTCGGCCCAGATCTCCGGACCCGTGCTGGCGTAGTGGCTGGCCGGGCCCTCGGGGTTGGAGTATTGGTCGGGCTTCCAGGCACCTTCGGTTTCCCGCACCAACCGGTCGGACACGCTGTAGTAGCTGTCCGGGTCCTCCGGGGGCACCGCCGTCGGGCAGACGACCACCTCGGCACCGTACGCGCGCAACACATTTCGCTTGTCCTCCCCGACTTTGTCGGGGCACACGAATACGCATTTGTAACCGCGGCGCTGGGCCACCAACGCCAGGCCGACACCGGTGTTGCCCGACGTGGGTTCGACGATGGTGCCGCCCGGCCGCAGCGCGCCGCTGGCCTCGGCCGCGTCGATCATCCGCTCGGCGATCCGGTCCTTGGAGCTGCCGCCCGGGTTGAGGTATTCGACCTTCGCGGCCACGATGCCCGAACCCTCGGGGACGACGGAGTTCAGCCGAACCAGCGGAGTGCCGCCGATGAGATCACTGATGTGCTGCGCGATTCGCATACGCCTATGGTCTCAGGCGGTCCCGCGCGGTGCACTCGGGTGTCTAGCCGGTGGCCTCGCGGATGTACTCGCCGATCTGCCGCAACGAACGCTCGGCCTCCGGCAAGATCGGTCCGGCCACCTGGAAGTCGTGCACCTGGCCCGGCCAGACCCGCACCTCGGCGGGCACCCCCACCGCCGCCAGCCGCTGCGCGGCCAGCTGGGCGTCGTGCAACAGCACCTCGGAGCCGGAAACGTGGATCAGCGTCCGCGGCAAGCCGGGCTCGATGTGCTCCAACGGCTCGTAGATCTCCTCGGGCGCACCGTTCTTCTTGTTCTTGGCGGCGCAGCTAGCAACCAATTCGCCGAGCGCGTCAAATGCTCGCGGCGGGAACATCGCGTCGCACTTGATGTTCGGGTGGGCCTGCTTCTCTTCCTTTGCCAGCTGCAGCAGCGGCGAGATCGCCACCAGGGCCGCGGGCTCCTCGTCCTCCCGCAGCAGACGTTGCGCCAGGGACAGCGCGAGGTAGCCGCCGGCCGAGTCGCCGGCAAGCACAATCTGCTCGGGTTCGTACCCGAGCAGCCGCAACCACCGGTAGCCGTCGTAGCAGTCATCGAGCGCCATCCCGATCGAATGCTTGGGCATCAGCCGGTAGTTGACGACCAGAACTGGGGCGTCAGCAAACTTCGACAGCGTCTCGACCAGGCGACCGTGCGAGTTTGCTCCGCAGGTGAGAAAGGCTCCGCCGTGCAGATACAGAATCACGCGCCGGGTACCGTCGGCCGGCAAGACGCCGGTGGCCCGCACCAATTGCGCTGAGGCATTGGGCAAGTCGACTTCGGCCCGGACGGTGTTGGTGGCCGGCAGCAGCACGCGGGCGGCGTGGTCGATCAGAGCCCACGGCCAGGGAAACTGTGGAACGTAGCTGCCGACCGCCAGAAACGGACGGATCGTGACACGCGAAGCAAGCGTAGCTATTCGCGCAGAGACACTTGGACCAGACTCGACCACCTGAACGGGGGCACCGTCACTGATCGCAAACCTGCGGGCTTCAAGTCTACGAGACTTCAGCACATCGCGCGGCCGAATGTGAACCCGGGGGGAACCAGATACTTTACTGGGAGCGGTCATTGCTCACTACTTCCTACGCCGTTGTAGTCCGATAGCATGCGACGAAGACGCTGAGCAGTGACTCCAGCCAACCTCGCCAACTTAGCTTGGCAGCCGTTTACCCACTCGGCACTCGATTATTCAGTTCGATATCACTTCTGGTTCACACCGTAATCGCTTTGTTCTTCAGCTACCCACGAAATCAGCACAACCGTCCTAAACTGATTGCCGTGAGCATGCGCGTGCCACGTCGTTCGACGATCGCTCTGGCCACCGCGGGTGCACTCGCCTCGACAGGCTCGGCCTATCTGGGCGCACGCAACCTGCTGGTCGGCCAGGCCATGCATGCGCGCACGGTGATCCCCAAGTCGTGGGACATCCCGCCCCGCGCCGACGGCGTCTACACCCGCGGCGGCGGTCCCGTGCAACGCTGGCAGCGCGGCATGCCCGTGGACCTGCACCTGATGATTTTCGGCGACTCGACGGCGGCCGGGTACGGGTGCGTGACCGCAGAGGATGTTCCCGGGGTGGTGATCGCCCGCGGGCTGGCCGAGCAGTCCGGGTTGCGAATCCGCCTGAGCACCAAGGCCATTGTCGGAGCCACGTCGAAAGGCCTCTGGGGTCAGGTCGATGCGATGTTCGTCGCCGGACCGCCACCCGACGCCGCGGTCATCATGCTCGGCGCGAACGACATCACCGCGCTCAACGGGGTCAGCCCGTCGGCCCAGCGACTCGGCTCCTCGGTGCGCCGGCTGCATGACCGCGGCGCCGTCGTGGTGGTGGGGACCTGTCCAGACCTGGGGGTCATCACGGCAATCCCCCAGCCGTTGCGTTCGCTGGCGCGCACCCGGGGTCTGCAACTGGCCCGCGCACAAGCCGCCGCGGTGCGCGCGGCCGGGGGTGTGCCAGTGTCGATCGCGCATCTGGTGGCGCCCAAATTCCGGGAGATGCCGGAGCTGATGTTCTCCGCCGACCAGTTCCACCCCTCGGCGGCCGGGTATGCCGTCGCGGCCGAGCAGTTGCTGGCGGCGTTGCGCAGCGCGCTCAGTGACAAGCTGGACCTGCCGCCGGTTCCGCCGCCGGTTTCAGCCGAGATCGTCACCCCGGAGGTCAGTGCCACCCGACGCGCACTGGTGTCCCGGTTCTGGCCGCGCCCGTCGGCTGCGCGTGCGGCCGAAGGTGAAGCCGTCGCCCTACCTTGACTCCGGCGCGTTGGGCCGCGGGACTAGGCTCGGCCTGCCAGATTCGAATGGCCACCGCCCACCGGAGGAGCCGACATGCCCGAAGCCGTCATCGTCTCAACTGCCCGCTCACCGATCGGCCGTGCCATGAAAGGGTCGCTGGTCGGCATGCGGCCCGACGACCTGGCCAGCCAGATGGTGCGCGCCGCACTCGACAAGGTGCCGGAGCTGAACCCACATCAGATCGACGACCTGATGCTGGGATGCGGACAGCCCGCCGGTGAGTCCGGCTTCAACATGGCGCGGGTCGTCGCCGTCCAACTCGGCTACGACTTCCTGCCCGGCACCACCGTCAACCGGTACTGCTCGTCGTCGCTGCAGACCACCCGCATGGCGTTTCACGCGATCAAGGCCGGTGAGGGTGACGCTTTCATCTCCGCCGGTGTGGAGACGGTGTCCCGCTTCGCCAAGGGCAGCGCCGACTCGTGGCCGGACACCAAGAACCCGCTGTTCGACGAGGGGCAACAGCGCACCGCCGCGGCGGCGGCCGGCGCCGACGAATGGCACGACCCGCGCGCCGACGGGAATGTGCCTGACATCTACATCGCGATGGGGCAGACCGCCGAGAACGTCGCTGCGATGACGGGCATCAGCCGCGAAGACCAGGACCACTGGGGTGTGCGCAGCCAGAACCGCGCTGAAGAAGCGATCAAGAACGGGTTCTTCGCCCGCGAGATCTCTGCGGTCACCCTGCCCGACGGCAGCACCGTCGACACCGACGACGGCCCGCGCGCCGGCACCACCTACGAGAAGATCAGCGAGCTCAAGCCGGTGTTCCGGCCCAACGGCACCGTCACCGCGGGCAATGCCTGCCCGTTGAACGACGGCGCGGCTGCGGTGATCATCACCAGCGACACCAAGGCCAAGGAGCTGGGCCTGACGCCGTTGGCGCGCATCGTGTCCACCGGCGTCAGTGGGCTCTCCCCGGAGATCATGGGGCTGGGCCCGATCGAGGCGGTCAAGAAGGCGCTGGCCCGCGCCGGCATGTCGGTCACCGACATCGACCTCTTCGAAATCAACGAGGCGTTTGCGGTGCAGGTGCTGGGGTCGGCGCGCGAGCTGGGTATCGACGAGGACAAGCTGAACGTGTCGGGCGGCGCTATCGCGTTGGGTCACCCGTTCGGCATGACCGGCGCCCGCATCACCGCGACGCTGCTCAACAATCTGCAGACGCACGACAAGACGTTCGGCGTGGAGACCATGTGCGTCGGCGGTGGGCAGGGTATGGCGATGGTGGTCGAGCGGCTGTCGTAGCTGCGCTTCGTCGGCGCTGCGCCGCCCCTCCCGCCGTTCACTCTGCGTCGGCCCACCCGGTCACTCTGCGTCCAGGGCGACAGAGTGCGAGAGCGCAGCGCCCTCAGCGCAAAGTCAACGGCGGCACCGGACAGAACACCTTCGCGGTGCGACCACAACCACGCGGCGACGGTGCGGTCGCGCAATGACGGGTCCACACGCTTGTCCAGGTAGACATTCGGCATGATCGGGCCGTAGTAAGCGCGCAGCTCGTGCCGGCTGAGTCGGCCGTCGGTGAGTGCCTCGCTGCCGATAAAGGGCTGCTGTGCGTACCACATACCCCGCATGGTGGCAGCCGGCACCGACACCGCAATTCACTCTGCGTCCAGGGCGCAAAACTGCGAGGACCCCCCGCCACCAGCGCAGAGTCACGCCCGGGGAAGCCACCCACCGCGCCGCCAGCGCAGCGTCAACGCCGCACACCCGCGGCGCCACCCGCGCGGCGCCACACGAAAGAGGGCGCACACAAAAGAGAAAGCCGGCACGCCATGGCGTGCCGGCTTTGCCCGTCCAGGGATCAATCGTTCTGCAGATAGCTCAGCAGACGCAGGATCTCGATGTACAGCCAGACCAGGGTCACGGTCAGGCCGAGCGCGATGCCCCACGCGGCCTTCTCCGGCGCCCCTGCGCGAATCATCTGGTCGGCGGCGTCGAAGTCGATCAAGAAGCTGAAGGCCGCGATGCCGATGCAGACCAGCGAGAAGATGATCGCGATGGTGCCGCCACCCCGCAGCGGGCCCGCCGAGTGGGTGAAGAAACTCAGCACGAGGTTGCCCAGCATCAGGAAGAACACACCGAAGATCGCAGCGGTCATCATCCGAACGAACTTCGGCGTGACCCGAATAGCACCGGTCTTGTAGACGACCAACATTCCGAAGAACACGCCGAGAGTCCCCAGGATGGCCTGGCCGATGAGCGAACCCGCGTTGGCCGAGCCCACAGTGAAGTGCGCCAGCAGGAACGAGATGGCGCCCAGGAACAAACCCTCGAGGACGGCGTAGCTCAGCACGATCGCCGGGTTGTCCTGCTTGCGACCGAACGTCGCAATCAGCACCATTACCAGACCACCGATCCCGCCGACCATGGCCAGCGGCATCGCCAGGCTGTTGTTCGCCGCGACCAGGAAGTAGGAGACGACCGCGGTCGCCGACAGCGTGGCCAGCGTCAGGCCGGTCTTGGTGACGACATCGTCGATGGTCACCGGACGAGAAGTCCCCGCCTGCGGCTGGTAAGGCTGGGACGGCTGGTAGGGGGCGTATGGGTCGCCCTGGTAGCCCGGCGCGACGCCGGGGCCGAACTGCGCGTATCCGCCCTGCTGCTTCGGCAGCGAGCGGAATACCGGGTTGCTTGTCTCCCGCACCGTCGGATCCTCTCTGAAATGCTGTGGTTTCGAGCTGTGCAAACAGTTACTCAACGTTTGGCGGTCCGCGCGGGTTCCCGCGGAGCTGCTTATCGACCTGGTCCGGATGAAGGTCCGGATAACCATAAACCTTAGACCCGCGGGCACCGCCGAGCGAGTAACGATCTAGATTGCTGGTCAAACTCATGGTCACAGCGGCCAGGGGTGCTTCACGACGAGGGGAGACGTGCGCGTGACTGGCGCCGTGACTGGGGAATCCGACGAGGTCCTGACCCGCGTGGACCACAACGTCGGCTACGTCACACTGAACCGCCCGAAGGCGATCAACTCGCTCAGCCAGACGATGATCGACCTGCTGAGCACGGTCCTGACCCGGTGGGAGCGCGACGACGCGGTGCGTGCGGTGGTGCTCACCGGCGCCGGCGAGCGCGGGTTGTGCGCCGGCGGTGACGTGGTGGCGCTGTATCACTCCGCCCGCAGCGACGGCGCCGAGGCGCGGCGGTTCTGGCGCGACGAGTATCTGCTCAACGGAAAGATCGGCCGCTACGACAAGCCCTACGTCGCGGTGATGGACGGCATCGTGATGGGCGGCGGGGTCGGCGTCAGCGCCCACGCGAACACCCGGGTGGCCACCGACACCTCCAAGGTCGCGATGCCCGAGGTCGGGATCGGCTTCATCCCCGACGTCGGCGGGACCTACCTGTTGTCGCGGGCGCCCGGCAAGCTCGGCCTGCACGCCGCGCTGACCGGTGCACCGTTCGACGGTGCGGACGCCATCGCGCTGGGGTTCGCCGACCACTACGTGCCGCACAGCGAACTCGATGCTTTCACCGCCGCGGTCGCCACCGAGGGCGTCGAAGGCGCGCTCGCGCACTACGCCGTCGAACCGCCACCGAGTAAGCTTGCGGCGCAACGTGAATGGATCGACGACTGCTACTCGGGCGACACCGTCGCGGACATCATCGCCGCGTTGCGCGCACACGACGCGGAGCCGGCCCACGACGCCGCGGACCTGATCGCCACCCGCTCCCCCATCGCACTGTCGGTGACCTTCGAGGCGGTACGCCGTGCCGCCGAGCTGGAAACGCTGGAAGATGTTCTGGTGCAGGATTATCGGGTGTCGTCGGCGTCGCTGCGCTCGCACGACTTCGTCGAAGGCATCCGCGCCCAACTGGTCGATAAGGACCGCAACCCGAAGTGGTCCCCGGCGCAACTGGACGAAGTCACCGCAGCCGACGTCGACGCATATTTCGCACCAGTGGACGACGATCTGACGTTCTAGGGAGGCAATCGCATGTCCTACGAAACCATCCTGGTCGAGCGTGATGAACGAGTTGGCATCATCACCCTGAACCGGCCCAAGGCCCTCAATGCGCTGAACAGCCAGGTAATGCACGAAGTCACTGATGCCGCAACAGAACTGGATTCCGACGACGGCATCGGGGCGATCATCATCACCGGTTCGGCCAAGGCGTTCGCCGCGGGCGCCGACATCAAGGAGATGGCCGGACTGTCCTTCGCCGACGCGTTCGGCGCCGACTTCTTCGTCACCTGGGGCAAGTTGGCCGCGGTGCGCACCCCGACGATCGCGGCGGTGGCCGGCTACGCGCTCGGCGGCGGCTGTGAGCTGGCGATGATGTGCGATCTGCTGATCGCTGCCGACACCGCGAAATTCGGTCAGCCGGAGATCAAGCTGGGCGTGATCCCCGGTATGGGTGGCTCGCAACGGCTGACCCGGGCGATCGGCAAAGCCAAGGCGATGGACCTCATCTTGACCGGACGCACCATCGATGCGGCCGAGGCCGAACGCAGCGGACTGGTGTCGCGGGTGGTTCCCGCCGACGACCTGCTGACTGAAGCCAAAGCCGTCGCGAGCACCATCTCGCAGCTGTCGCTGTCGGCCACCCGGATGGCCAAGGAAGCCGTCAACCGCGCCTTCGAGTCCACCCTGGCCGAGGGACTTCTCTACGAGCGCAGGCTGTTTCACTCGACCTTTGCCACCGACGACCAATCCGAAGGCATGGCTGCCTTCGTGGAGAAGCGCCCGCCTGACTTCACCCACCGATGAGCGGTTCGGCGGCCCTGACCACCGACGAGGAATCGGCCGACGAGCCGCGCCCTGACGACAAGGATCTGGCCCCACCCCTGGTCCACGGCCGTTGGTGGGTGCGAAATTACACCTACACCGGGACCATGCTGGGCCTGATTTTCGTGTGGTTGTCGCTGACCCCGTCGCTGCTGCCCCGCGGGCCGCTGTTCCAGGGAGTGGTCAGCGGGTCTTCGGGCGCAACCGGATACGGGTTGGGTGTGTTCACCGTGTGGCTGGTCCGCTACATGCGTTCGCAGAACACCACTCCCCCCGCGCCGCCGTGGGCGTGGCCGCCGCTGATCGTGGTCGGCGCGATCGGCGTGGTGGTGATGGCGATCCGATTCCATGTCTGGCAGGACGACGTGCGCGACATGATGGGCGTCGAGCACCTGCAGTGGTACGACTACCCGCTGACCGGCGCGCTGTCGATGGTCGTGTTGTTCACCTTTGTCGAAATCGGCAAGTTCATCCGCTGGATCGTCACTCGCCTGGTGGCACAGGTGGATCGGGTCGCCCCGTTCCGCGTTTCGGCGGCCATCGTGGTGATCGCGCTCACCGCGCTGACGATCACTGTGCTCAACGGCGTGGTGCTCAAGTTCGCGATGCGGTCCATGAACGGCTCGTTCGCCTCGCTCAACAACGAGATGGACCCCGACAGTGCACCGCCGAAGACCAGGCTGCGCTCCGGCGGTCCGGAGTCGCTGGTGTCGTGGGAGTCACTGGGCCATCAGGGCCGGATCTTCGTCCGGGGTGGACCGTCGGTAAAGAAGCTGACCGCATTCAATGGCGTTGCGGCGCTTCAGCCGATCCGGGCGTACGCCGGCCTGAAATCCGCGGCAGACATCGACGCGACCGCCCAACTGGCGGCCCAGGAACTGCTGCGGACCGGAGGCCTGCAGCGCGCCGTCGTCGCAGTGGGCACCACCACCGGCACCGGGTGGATCAACGAGGCGGAGGCCTCGGCACTGGAATACATGTACAACGGCAACACCGCGATCGTCAGCATGCAGTACTCGTTCCTGCCGAGCTGGCTGTCGTTCCTGGTGGACAAGGAGAACGCCCGGCACGCCGGGCAGGCGTTGTTCGAGGCCGTCGACAAGCTGATCCGGCAGATGCCGGAATTCAAGCGTCCCAAGCTCGTCGTCTTCGGCGAGAGCCTGGGCTCGTTCGGCGGCGAGGCGCCGTTCATGAGCCTCAACAACGTGCTGGCCCGTACCGACGGCGCCCTGTTCAGCGGGCCGACGTTCAACAACACCATCTGGACGCAGCTGACCGCGACGCGGGACCGCGGTTCGCCGGAGTGGTTGCCGATCTTCGACGGCGGTCACAACGTCCGCTTCGTCGCGCGCCCGGAGGACTTGAACCGTCCCAGCCGGGAGTGGAGCAGACCCCGGGTGGTGTATCTGCAGCACGCCTCCGACCCGATCGCCTGGTGGACACCGGACCTGCTGTTCAACAAACCGGACTGGCTGCGCGAGAAGCGTGGCTACGACGTGTTACCCGAGACGCGGTGGATCCCGCTGGTGACGTTCCTGCAGGTGTCGGCGGACATGGCGGTTGCGGTCGACGTTCCCGACGGCCACGGCCACCGTTACGTGGCCAACTGCGCCGACGGCTGGGCCGCGGTGCTGTCGCCGCCGGGGTGGACGCCGGAAAAGACCGAACGGCTACGGCCGATGCTGAACGCCAACGCGATGCCGCTGGGCTCGGGCGACGATCAGGACGCCACCGGTTAGCGTCTGACCGGTTCCAGGTCGCCCAGCACGCCGGCGGCGCTCAGCGCGTGATAGCCGCCGATCACGTCGGTCGCGCGGTGCAGGCCCAGGTCCAGCAGCGCGGCCGCGGCCAGGCTCGAGGTGTAGCCCTCCGAACACAGGATCACCCACTGCACGTCGTCGTCGACGGCTGCGGGGAGCCGGGCGTCGCTGGTCGGGTCCAGGCGCCACTCCAGCACATTGCGTTCGATCACCAGCGCACCGGGCACCTCGCCTTCCCGGGCACGCTGAGCCTGCGGCCGGATGTCGACGAGCAACGCGCCGCCGCGAACCGCCGCGGGCACGTGTTCGGCAGGCAACCGGCGGTATCGGTCCCGGGCCGCGTCCAGCACGGCGTCGATCCGGCTCATCCCGGGCCTTCCGGCTGGTCGGTCAACTCGGTTCGATTGCGGCGCAGCGTGTTTCGCTCGGTCACCTCGTAGTAGGACATCGCCGTCAGCGGCGGCGAGTAGGCGTGCACGCTCAGGGTCGGAGCCGACGCACCGGTGCCGATGTCGACCGGTCCCTCCACCGACCTGGGCGCCCACACCACGTCGTGCACCCAGCCCAGCGGAAATCCCGCCTGGTCGCCGGCCTCGAGCCGACGGCGACGCAATTTCCTTCCGTCCCAACGGAACTCGCTGAGCGCACCGGAGAGCACCGTCAGCGCACCGAGCGAACCGCCGTGGTCGTGCAGTTCGGTGGCGTGCCCGGGAACCCAGCTGATCAACCAGATGTCGAGTTCCTCGTCACCGTGGATGCGGGCGAACCAGCGCTGCTGCTCGGGCACCCCGCCGTCGGGCAGCAGGTGGTCGCAGCGTCCGCTCAGCACGTCGTCGGCGGCCTGATCGGTGGCGTGCAACAGATCGGGCACGCGCAACCGGGTGGGCCCCGGGTAGGGGGCAGTCAGCGTCGGATAGGGCCGGGACAGGGGCTGCAGAACAGGGTGAGCCATGAGGAACTCCGGAGTCGAAACGGTCAGGGCAAGCGGCGGCGTCAGGGCCGACAACACTCGCAAAATCCGAACCGCTCCAGCACGGGGAAAGTGTTGCATAGATTAGGTGGCGTGCGCCGATCCCGATCTCAGCTGCCCCGGCCGGACGCGACCTGCCGAACGGTCATGATTGCGGCAATTCTGCCGGTGCTGGCCGGCTGCTCGTCCGGTGACCACGGCGGCCACCCCGCGTCCACGTCGGCGCAGTCGTCGGCGGCGACGGGTTCGCTGGCACCCGGCGCGATCGGCGTCTCCCCGGCCGGTGTGACGACCCGCGTGGACGCTCCCGCCGAATCGACTGAGGAAGAGTATTTCCAGGCCTGCCATGCCGCCAAGGTGTGGATGGATGAGCGGTCGACCACCGGTGAGGCGGCCGTCGAGCCGTATCTGCAGATGGTTCAGACGGCTGCGGCCGGGGTTGCCGGCAGCTTCAACAAGCGGTGGAGCGAGTTGGGCCCTGCTCGCCAGGCCGCCGTGATCGTCGCGGCGCAGGCGGCCGCCCGCGGCGAGTGCGGCTGACGGCAGCCTTACCAATTGCGATCAGGGGTGCAAAAAACTATGGCCGGTCCCTCAGCTGTTCGCCCGCGTGCCCGCGTCGCGTTGGCACTGGGCAGCGGCGGCGCCCGCGGCTACGCCCACATCGGAGTGATCCAGGCGCTGCAGGAACGTGGCTATGAGATCGCCGGGATCGCCGGTTCCTCGATGGGCGCCCTGGTCGGCGGCGTGCAGGCCGCCGGGCGGCTCGACGAACTCGCCGACTGGGCCAAGTCGCTGACCCAGCGCACCATTCTGCGGCTGCTCGACCCGTCGTTGACGGCGGCGGGGGTGTTGCGGGCCGAGAAGATTCTGGATGCGGTACGCGACATCCTCGGCCCGGTCACCATCGAGGAACTGGACGTCCCCTTCACCGCGGTGGCCACCGATCTGCTGACCGGTAAGTCGGTGTGGTTTCAGCGCGGTCCCGTCGACGAAGCCATCCGCGCATCGATCGCCATTCCGGGGGTGATCGCACCGCACGAGCTCGACGGCCGCCTGCTCGCCGACGGCGGCATCCTCGACCCGCTGCCGATGGCACCGATCGCAGCGATCAACGCCGACCTGACGATCGCGGTCAGCCTCAACGGAAGTGAGCCGGGCGCCACCCGCGACGCGGAACCGGGGATGACGACCGAATGGATGAACCGCATGGTGCGCAGTACCACCGCGTTGTTCGACATCAGTGCCGCCAAGGCCCTGCTGGACCGGCCCACGGCCCGCGCGGTCCTCGGACGCTTCGGCGCGACCGTCCCGGAGCAGGAGCAGGAGCAGGAGTCGGGGTCGGACTCCGGCGCCGAAGAAGACGGGGAGCTGCCCGAGCTGCCCAAGCTCGGCGGCTTCGACGTGATGAATCGGACGATAGACATCGCGCAGTCCGCACTGGCCCGGCACATTCTGGCGGCCTATCCGCCGGACGTGCTGATCGAGGTGCCGCGCAGCACCTGCCGCAGTCTGGAATTCCACCGGGCCGTGGAGGTGATCGACGCGGGACGCGCGCTGGCCGACCGGGCACTGGACGACTTCGAGGACAGCGGCGACGACGAGTAGGGCCCCTGCTCAACGACTCAGGAAGCGCGCGACCGCCCGCGCCTCGCGGCGCCCCTGCGCTCGGCCCGCCGTCGCCGACCCGACCCGGCAGCGCGGATCCAGCGGGTTGGCCCCGAACGCCGCCAGCGATCCCTCGTCGGCGAACACACTGAACGTCGTGCCCGCGAACGCCGCGATCTCGGCGGCCGGCCCGGCACCGAACGGCGACGGGGCATCCGCGGCGGCGGGCACCAGCACCACCACCTCGTCGCAGTCGGCGGCGACATCGACGTTGACCGAGCTGTTCACCCCGCCGTCCATGTAGCGTCGCCCACCGATGGTCACCGGCGGCCACGCCCCCGGCACCGCGCAGCTGGATGCCACTGCATCGACCAGGCCGACACCGGACGCGCGGTCGAAGACCACCAATTCCCCGGTGGCGGTGTCGATTGCGGTGATCCGCAGCGCGCGGTCCGGCCACTCGTGCGACGGCAGGCGCTGGGCGATGACGCCGCGTCGCACGTCCTCGGGCACGGTGTGGGTGCCCAGCGCCACCGAACCGATCCGCTGCAGGCGTTCCCGCTTCGGAATGCCCGGCTCGCGCAGGGCGTCCAGGAACAGTTCGGTGATGGATTCGATGTCGACGCCGGGGTCGATCTCGGCCGACGCCTCACCCGTCTGCCGTTCGAACAACGTGTCCAGGGTGCAACCACTGCTGAGCTGCGCGGCCACCGTCGAGCCGGCGGAGGTGCCGACCAGCACGTCGGATTCCAGCAGCAGCCGCGCCGCATCCGGCGACTCGTCGGCAATCCCACGCAGAATGCCTGTCTCCCAAGCGATTCCCGCTACTCCACCACCAGCCAGGACAAGTGCACGCATAGCTGACTACTCTGCCAGTCGCCGCTATGGGAGGTGCCGCGTGCCCGGCAGGGCGTGCTGGGCACGGAAGACCGGCTGACTCAGATCGTCTCGGCGCACCAGGTTCTTGGGCGGGTCGGGCAGCACCACCGAGCGGCTGATCTGCAGGTCGGCGTCGACGTAGACGAGTTCGCCCGGGTCGAGCAGCAGCCAGCGGGGATCGTCGTCCATCGGTTCGGTCGCGAACACCACCGCCGAGCTGTCGGTCAGCGTCTCGGATCGGGCGTGGATCCTGCTGGTGGACATGTCGAAGTCGGGTTCACCGTCGCGACGACGATCCAGCATGAACAACTGATGCGTCTGCGGGTACCGCAGTGCCCACATCTGGGTGCCCATGCAGAGCAGGATGTTGACGGCATAGATCGGCACGTTGGCGGCCAACCAGCTCACCGCATCGACCAAACCCGTTGTCACATCCCCTTTTCGGGCCCGGATGGCAGCGGTGATCAAGGCGAACACCCGCTCGGAATCGGTCTGGCCCAGCACCAGGTCATAGGTGCCGAGTTCGCGCAGCCGGTCGTCGAGGATGTCCAGACCTTCGATCATGCCGTTGTGCGCGAAAATCCTGCCGTCCTGCAGGAACGGGTGGGTATTGCGCACGTCGAGGGACCCCGTCGTCGCGTACCGGACATGCGCGATGAACGCGGTGCCGGTCAGCTCATGCGCCTCGGTGGCGAACGTCGCGTCCTGCCAGGCCGCGATCGGCTCCTTGTGCAGGTGCGGCCGGCCGCGCTCGTCGAACAGCCCGAGGCCGGTGCCGTCCGGGTTCTTGCGGCTCTGCGCAGCGAGGCTGTCGGGCGCGTCGAGCAACCAGAACGTGGCGGTGACAACTTCCGTCCCGGCGTGCAACCCGAAAAGTCGACACATGGCGGGACTCAGCCCACCAGCTCAGCGGACAGCTTCTCCAGCACCACCCGCGCGTAGCCCTTCCACATCTTGGCGAAGACCGGCAGCAGCGACGCCGCCGTCGCAGACTTGGGGTGCAGCGTCCACTGCCAGCTCACCCGCGTCCCGGTGCCCGCCGGCGTGAACGACCACTCACCGTCGATCGAGCTGACCAGCGCCGAGAGCGGGCCGGTGAGCTGGGAGAGGGTGTAGGCGAACGAGTGCGGCGGGTCCACCGCGGTCAGCTGCTCGCGTACCCGACCGCCGCCCACCATCAGAATGGTGCGGGTCTGGCCGGGCGCGTCCCAGGCGCCCGTTTGATCCCGCACTTCTCTGATCGGCGGGATCACGCCGTACCACTGCGACATCGTCTTCGGCAGCGATATCGGCATCGTCTGCGCGAACGCATCCTCGACGGAGACGGGTATTGCGCGCGACTGTTCGACGGTCACGGACCTGGCCATATCTCTCTCTTCCCGACGGCGAGCGCTCGCGGAGTCCTAGCTGTGCACTTCGGTGACGTCATACTCGCCGTCGGCGTAGCGCGACCGGATGGTCTTTTTGTCGTACTTGCCCACGCTGGTGCGCGGAACCTCCTCGACGAACGTCCACCGTTCCGGCAACCACCAGCGAACGACCTTGTCCGCCAGATACTTTCGCAGCCCGTCGGCACTGACGTCGGCCCCGTCCCGGGCGACGACGACGGCCAGCGGCCGTTCCTGCCAACGCTCGTCGGGCACTCCGACGACGGCGGCCTCCACCACATCGGGATGCGCAATGAGGCAGTTCTCCAAGTCGACCGAGGAGATCCACTCGCCACCGGATTTGATGACGTCCTTGGCTCGGTCAGTCAACGTGATGAAGCCCTGTTCGTCGATGCGCCCGACGTCGCCGGTGCGCAGCCAACCAGAATCGAACTTGGACTCGTCCTGCCCCCGGTAGTACGAGCCGGTGATCCACGGACCGCGAACTTCCAACTCTCCCACCGCTTCACCATCGTGCGGCAGCGCGTTGCCTTCATCGTCGACGATGCGGGTCTCCACGCCGCAGACCGGTTGACCCTGGGTCACGCGGAAGGCCCAGTGCTGATCGTCGGGGGTCTTGGGCGGCGGCCAGGCCATGGACGCCAACGGCGAGGTCTCGGTCATGCCCCACAATTGGCGGATCTGCACGTTGTGTTTGTCCTCGAAGGTGCGCATCAACGACTCCGGCACCGCCGATCCACCGCACGCCACCCGCCGCAGCGAGGACACGTCATGGTCGGGTTCGCGTTCCAGGTAATGCATGACGTCATTCCAGATCGTCGGCACCGCCCCGGCCAGGGTGGGTCGCAGGGTCTCCACGAGATGAATCAACGACGGCGCGTCCAGGTGCCGGTCGGGCAGCAGCAGATCGGCGCCGGCAGCCAGCGCCGCGTACGGCAGGCCCCAGGCGTTGGCGTGGAACATCGGCACGATGGGCAGCAGCCGGTCGCTGGCACCCACCCCGATCCCGTTGCTGGTACATGCGGCCATCGTGTGCAGGAAGCTCGAACGATGGCTGTACACAACACCTTTGGGATGGCCAGTGGTGCCGCTGGTGTAGCACATGGCGGCCGCGGAGTTTTCGTCGAGTCGCGGCCAGTCGAATTCGGCTGATTCGCCGTCGATCACGTCGCGATAGCGCAGCACCGTCTTGCCGGATTCTTCCAGCGGCGCGATGTCGCCCTCACCGACCGCGATCACGGTGTGCACGGTCTCGAGATCGCCCAGTACCGGGGCGAGCTGCTTGATCAGAGACACATCAACCAGCACCACGCGGTCCTCGGCCTCGTTGGCGACGTAGCTGAGTTGTTCGGCGAACAGTCGAATGTTCAGCGTGTGCAGCACCGCGCCCATCGACGGCACCGCGAGATAGGCGGTCAGATGTTCGGCGTTGTTCCACATGAAGGTGGCCACCCGCTCGTCACCGGTGATACCGATGCGGCGCAACGCATTTGCCAACTGGGCAGCCTGCTGGCCTACCTCGCGATAAGTGGTGCTGCGATAGCCGTCACCGGTTGCGGTGACGACCTCCCGCAGTCCGTGCACACCGCAGCCGTGCCGCATGATCGCGGTGATCGTCAGCGGAAAGTCCTGCATCGTGCTGTACATCGATGTACCGCCTCACGCGTCGCGGCTGAGCATCATGGCCTCCTGCGCGATGCTAGCGCCGAACCGTGCGACGAGGAACGCCCGCCCCGGGCGGGGCTACACCAGCGCCGGGTCGTACTGCAGCACGTCGGGGACGAACAGATCCACCGACCGCTTGCTTTCCAGGGCCGCCGGCTCGACGTCGGAGTGCAGGCTCGCCGCCAGCGGCGTCACCAGGACCACACCGGAGTAGTCGGCGATGTAGAGGTAGCGCCCGTCCCGGCTTTCGGCCACGCAGGACGGCTCGGCCGCGACGTTTACCGAGTCGATGACGTCTTGGGTGAGGGTGCAGAGGATCGTGACGCTGTCATCGCTGACCAGGTAGGCCCGGTCGCCGTCGCCACTGAGGGTGAGCCGGGTCAGGATGCCGGTGACCTCGGTGATCTTGCGGGTGCCGGTGATCTTGGTGGTGCGGGTGTCGACGACGTCGATCACCGCGAAGTCCGGGCCGGTGCTGGCGACGTATGCCAGTGACCCATTGGGACTGATCGCGACGTCGCGCACGGGCAGGCCGGTGCCGATCGTCGCGATCACGGCCGGCGCGTGCGGGTGGGCGTTCCTGCGACGCCAGCGCGAACGGCGTCCGGTTTCTTCCGGCACGCCGGTGTCCACGACCACCAACTGCCCCCCGGCCGGTCCGTTGACCCCGACATACAAGCGGGTGCCGTCGGGACTGAGCCGGACGCAGTCGGTGGTGGTGCCGGGGTCGGTGGCGATGTCGACCACCTGGATGCCGCCGGTCGCGGTGTCCAGCACGGCGATATCGGCGTTGCGGACGCCGTTGCGGCCGATGTACACGTGCTTGCCGTCTGCGCTGACCGCGAGGTCGCTGACGCTGAGCGCAACGGGGTGTGTCTCGATGACGGCGCCGGTGGTCGTGTCGAGGACCTGGATCGCGTCGTAAGCATTCGACACCGTGCTCAGGTAGGCCCGGTCGGTCGCATCGGTGGCGATGACGAAAGGTTCCTCAAGACCGGCGATGGTCTGCACCACCCGGTAGGCGGCGGTGTCGATGACCGAGACACTGTCGCCGCCGTGGTTGGTGACCAGCAGCCGGCTGCCGTCGGGGCTGACGGCGATGTCGCTGATGGGTCCGTCGCTGACCGGAATCTGGACAGCCACTGGCTCGGGAGCGGTCTCCACATCCCGTAGATCGGGGCCGTTCATCTTGCTGTCGAAAATCACGAGGCTCACCTGGCACCGCCTTCAATGTCGATCGTCGGATCTCCCGGATGTACCCCGCGCGACGTTGCACGACATTGGTAACCGGCTCACACGCACCACAGCCATTCCGTGCGTTTAACCGACAATTTTAGTCGCATAATTCCGGGTAAATAGAATGTAAAACTATTGGTGTTACCCACGTCACGTCGCGCACTCAGCTTGCCCTCAGGTTCGCAAATTCGCCGACTCGGAAATTCGCTGCTCAGCAAATCGTTTTGCCGTGTTCACGCACGGTTTTACGCGCAGCGGCTAAGTTTTTACCATTATGTGTGGTAACCGTTAAATAAGAATATCCTTATTTAAGCGTCAGCAAAAAGAGGCGCATATCACAGCGCCGGTGGCCGTGTTGTCGCCCGCCCGGGCGCACCCGACTGCGTCGGGTGGTTCCGCTTCGGTGCCGGCTTGCCACGGCGCCAGAGGCCTGCGGCGGTTCAACCGACCCGGAACGAGACCTGCACCGTCTCCGTCGTGGCCGTCGGCTTGGTGGTGTCGACGATCAGGAATTCGCCGCTGTCCTGGGTGCCGTTGGGCAACACCTTGGGTTTGAGCCGAAACGGCGGAGCGTCCGAGGCGATGCCGGCCAACCCGAAGTCGCTGTCGTTGGCGATGACCAACGTGTTCCCCCCGTCGCGGGTGAACAGGCCTTCGACCTTGCTGTGACCGAAGAAGTCACCGTCACCGGACAGCGAGCGCACCAGCGCACCGAGATCGAGCTTGAGAGTCTTTGTGGCAACGGCGATTCCGACGGACTTGAGTTTGGCGACGGCGTCGGTGTCGGTGCCGGCACCGATCAGGGTCTCGATCGGCACCCGGTCGATCAACAAGCCGCCCGCGTCGGCCTGGTACGCGGCGCCGGGCACCGTGGCGCGGGGCCCGACGTCGGTGGCGGTGGCCACGTCGACGAAATAGATCTTCTTGCTGGCTTTCGGGGCGGGTTTGGAGTCACCTTCGTCGATCAGGAAGGTGGTGGCGCTCAGCGCGGTGATCTCCGACACCCCGACCTTCGACTCCCGCGGATTGGCCAGCGGATACAGATACTCGTGCACGATGCTGCGGTCGACGAGGTTGACCGTCACGATGCGGGTCACCGGGACGTCCCTGGCCGAACCCGACAGCCCCGGTGTCTGGATCGCCGACTGCATGACCCCCACCAACGTGTTGCCGTCCGGGGTGAGGGTGAGCCCCTCGAGCCCCTGATTCGGCGTGCGCAGGGACAGCTCCCGCGGCAGGGTGTCGTCGAACGGCGAAAGACGTTCCAGCTCTTTGCCGTTGGCGTCGAAATGAATGATGTAGGGGCCGTATTCCTCGGACACCCAGAAGGTGCCGTCGCGGGTGACGGCCAACCCTTCGGGATCCACGCCGTAGTCCGACGGCGGCAGTGGCACTCCGTCGAGGTCCACCAGCGACTCGCCGGTGCTCGCGTGCGGGTCGATCAGCCCCACCAGCGGGACACCGTCCGAGGCCTGCAGCGGGATGGTCCGCTGGACCGTCGCGACGCCGGCGGAAAGCTTGAGCCTGACGATCTGGGGGTGATAGTCGGGCAGCGGCAACACCTTCTCGCCGGGGCCACGCCCGTCGACGTTGGGTCCGCGGTCGGTGAGTCCGTAGATCTCGTCGGCGCTGCCCGGCACCGCGGCGATGCTGGACCCGTGCGCACTGGCCTTGATCGTCACGCCGCCCATCGTGGCCAGCGGCAGTTGATCTTCGGCGTAGACCTGCACCGCGCGGCTGACGGTGACATCGAGGTGGTCGGTCCCGGTGAAGCCGCGATCCGGCGCGTACACCATGCTCCCGTTGTCGCCGTAGCTGATCTTGCCGTGGGCGGGTTTACCGAACGCGACGGGCGTGGCGCCGCCGGTAGCCGCCAGCATGCGGCCCGGTGCGATGGTCAGCGGCTGTCCCGCGGCCGTGCGGAATTCGGATTTGGCGGTCGACGGTGACCCATGCGAGGAACAGGCCACGACGGTGGCCAGCACCGTCGCGAGCACGATCGACGTTCTCACGCTGTCTGCCATTCGCTGTGCATAGCAAGCCAAGTTGACGCCGCGGTGTACGCAGGCCGGCGCCGCTAGCCCCTCTTGTCCCGCACCTTGTAGGTCGAGGGCCACGACTTTCGGGATTCGTCGCCGGTCAGCGGGGTGCCCATGCCGCCGACCTTGACGGCGTAGGCCTCCTTACCCGGACCGACCTCCCGGTTGGCGTGCTCCTGGGCCAGGAAGTAGAGCTCGTCGATGGTGGCTTCGTCATACGCCACGAACGACGTCTCCCGGGCGACGTCGTCGATCCCGGCGAGCATCCGTTCCGGCAGGAAGCGCGAGATCAAGGCGGCCAACCCCAGCAGCGAGAACGGGATCACCCAGTAGAAGACGAACGACAGCGGGGTCCTGGTGTCCAGGATCGTCGCGTCACCCTCCACGATCGGCGGGATCGCCGATGACACCGTCATGCCGGCGAAGGCAGCGACCCAGACCCAGGTCAGGATGCCGGTGATGCGCCGGAACAGCTCGGTGTTGACGACGTCGGGGGGCTGCTCGGCGGCGGCGAACTCGCGCACGAACGGTTTCCCGATCAGCACACCGGTCAGCGCCACCAGGAAGATCCCGGCGTTGCTCAGCGGCTGGATCCAGCGCGTCATGAACGCGTCGCTGACCGCCAGGGTCAACACCGTGAGCGCCACAAAGATTGTGACAGCACCGATTTCGAGCGTCTGCCCGGATTTGCCGGAGGCCCGCCCGACCGCGAACACCGCGACCGCCATCAGCAGCGCGACCGACACGGCGGTGATGAATGGGACGTTACCGACCAGGATCCAGTAGACGATCCACGGCGCAAAGCCAAAAAGCATGCCCACGAGGGGTCAGTGTATGGCTGGGCCGGATGCCGTGGCGGCGGGGGCGGCACTGCACGCGACGACGACTGCTACCGTGACCACGCAAACTCGACGTCGAGGAGCCCCGATGGCCAGTGCATTGAACGGCATTCAGCAGAAGCTGCAGCACATCACCGAAGCGGGACGCGCGGTCAAGCGCCTCGCCGACACCGGCATCATCGACCTGCGGGACCTCAATTCGACGGTGCAGGCCGGCAAGCTCACCCGCGTCTACGGACCGCAGGCCACGATGACGATCCTGGGCGGCCGCAGGTATGCGGCGTTGCCCGCGATCGTCGACGAGCGCGGCACTCTGACCTACCGGCAGGTCGACGACCAGTCCTGGGCGCTGGCGCACGGCCTGCAATCCTTCGGCGTCAACGCGGGCTCTGTCGTCGGGCTGCTGTGCCGCGACCATCGGGGACTGGTCATCGCGATGGCCGCCTGCGGCAAGCTCGGCGCCCGCCTCGTGCTGATGAACACCGGGTTCGCCAAACCGCAGTTCGCCGAGGTCTGCAAGCGTGAGAACGTCAAGGTGGTGCTGCACGACAGCGAGTTCCTCGGCCTGCTCGACGCGCTGCCCGCCGACCTGCCGCGGGTGCTGGTCTGGGTCGACGACGACGCGGAAGTGCCCGCGGGGGCGCACACGCTGGACGACATCGTCGCGGCCAACTCCACCGAGCCGCTACCTCCGCCGAGCAAAGCCGGTGGGTCGGTCATCCTGACCAGCGGCACCACCGGGCTCCCCAAGGGCGCGCCGCGCGACACCGTGTCGCCGCTGGCGACCGCGCAGATCGTCGACCGGATCCCGTTCCCCCGCAAGGGAACCATGGTGATCGTCTCGCCGATCTTCCACAGCACCGGGTGGGCCACGTACACCGTGGGCGCCGCCCTGGGCAACAAGGTGGTGACCGCCCGGCGGTTCAAGCCGGAAGCCACCTTGAAACTGATCGCCGAGCACCGCGCCGACATGCTGGTGGCGGTGCCGACCATGCTGCACCGGATCGTCGAACTCGCACCCGACGTCATCGCCAAGTACGACACCTCGTCGTTGAAGGTGATCCTGATTGCCGGATCGGCGCTGAGTCCGGAACTGTCCAACCGGGTGCAGGACACCTTCGGTGACGTCCTCTACAACATGTACGGGTCGACCGAGTGCGCGATTGCGAGCGTCGCCACCCCCGCCGAACTGCGCCAGGCGCCCGGCACCGCCGGCCGGGCCCCGCTGACCTGCGAGGTGGTCCTGTACGACGAGCACGACCGACGTCTCGAGGGCGCGAACCGTCGCGGCCGGATTTTCGTCCGTAACGGGGCGCCGTTCTCCGGCTACACCGACGGTCGCAACAAGCAGATCCTGGACGGCTTCATGTCCAGCGGTGACATGGGTCACTTCGATGAGAACGGCCTGCTGTTCGTCGACGGCCGCGACGACGACATGATCGTCTCCGGCGGGGAGAACGTCTTCCCGCAGGAAGTGGAGAACCTGCTCGAGGAGCGCCCGGATGTCGACGAAGTGGCGGTAGTCGGTGTCGACGACGTGGAGTTCGGAAAGCGGTTGCGCGCCTACATCGTTTCCGAACCCGGTGCCGCCCAGGATGCCGCCGAGATCAAGCAGTACGTGAAGGACAATTTGGCGCGCCACAAGGTGCCGCGCGATGTGGTGTTTGTCACCGAACTACCGCGCAATGCCACCGGCAAGCTGCTACGTCGGGTCCTGGCCGAGATGGACATCGAACCGTCGAGCTGACACACGACAAATCGTCTGTCCCCGGCGCGTTGGATCGGTTAGCGTAGCTGACTCGACGACAACTTCGGATTGGTAAGCGGCAGCGGGGAGCCGACCAGCTTTGGCAACGATCACGAGCTCGACGGGGGTGCGAGCCAGTTCTTGCACGCCCGCGTCGACACGCGCTCGGCTGGGCAGACTCCCGGGAATCGACGGGATACGCGCGCTCGCGGTGAGCGCGGTGGTGCTATATCACGTCAACCCGGCGTGGCTGCCCGGCGGCTACCTCGGCGTCGACGTGTTTTTCGTGATCAGCGGATTCCTCATCACCCGGCTACTGATCGCCGAACGCGCGGGCTCGGGTCGGATCAGCTTGCGGCAGTTCTGGATTCGTCGGGCCCGGCGCATCTTGTCGCCGCTGCTGCCGATGCTGTTCGCGACCGTGGCGGTCACCGCGCTCGTGGACCGGACGATGTTGCATGCGCTGCGCAACGAAGTGCTGGGCGCGGTGACGTTCACCAGCAACTGGGTGCAGATCAGCGAACACCAGTCCTACTTCACCAGATTCGGGCCACCCTCGTTGCTGCAGCACCTGTGGTCGCTGGCGGTGGAGGAGCAGTTCTACCTGGTGTGGCCCGTGCTCGTCATCGCGGTGCTGTGCTGGTGGGGCCGCAACACCGCGGTCGCGATCGTCGCGGGTGCCGGTGCGCTCGCCGCTGCCGCGGCCATGGCCGTGCTCTATCAACCCGGCACCGATCCGTCGCCGATCTACTACAGCACCGCGACCCACAGCGCCGGCCTTTTCGGCGGTGCGGTGCTGGCCGTGGTGTGGCCGGCCGTCGCGGCGCGCGTGGGTTCGTCTTTCGGCAGCGGCGTGCTGGCCGGCGCGGGCCTGGCCGGGATCGCCATCGGCTACTGGCTGCTGGACGAGGACGGGTCCGCCACCTATCGGGGTGGCATCCTCGCCGTCTCGGCGGCCTGCGCGTTGCTCATCAGCGGCCTTGGCCTCGGCCGCAATTCCGTCGAGCGGCTGCTGTCGCGACCCTCGCTGTGCTGGCTCGGCGCCCGGTCCTACGGCCTGTACCTGTGGCACTGGCCGGTTCTGGTGCTGGGTGATCGCCTGCTGGGGCGCCGGACGCTGCTGGTCGCCGGCGTCGAGATCGCCGCTGCCGTGTTGCTCGCCGCGGCCTCGTACCGATGGATCGAGAAGCCGGTCCTGCGGCTCGGCTACCGCCGCGCGTGGCAGGCCGGCTGGTGCGCGGTGCGCGGCGGCCGCACGGGACGAATCTGGGTGGCAGGTGCGACGGCTGCGGGCGGTGTGTTGGTCCTGGGTGCGCTGGTGTTCGCACCTGCACCGCCGTTGACGGGGCTCGACAAGCAATTGGCCGAGGCGCTCGCCGCGCAACAAGCAGCGGCCGTTGCCGCGCCGGGTGCGCGACCGCCGGCGCCCGTCGTCGACGCCCCACCTGCGTCCCCGGCGGCAACTGAGTCGGTCGGGCCGCCGCCCGGCGACCAGATCAGCGCGGTGGGCGACTCGGTGATGCTGGCGTCGTCGTTTGCGCTGCGCGACCGGCTACCCGGCATCCGGATCGACGCGGTGACCAACCGCAGCATGCAGGCGGCGCCCGGCATCCTCAGCGCGCTCGATGCCGGCGGTGCGCTGCGCCCGGTGGTGTTGCTGGGTCTGGGCAGCAACGGGTCGTTCCCGCGCGACCTGCTCGAGGGTATCGTCGACGAGCTCGGCCCGGAGCGGAAACTGTTCCTGGTCAACCTGTATCTGCAGGACAGACCGTGGACCGACGAGGTCAATCAGACCTTGACCGAGGTGGCGCTCGCGCACCGCGCCAATGTCCGCCTGATCGACTGGCAGAGCGCCGTCAGCGGACACGAAGACCTGCTCTACGCCGACCACGTCCATCCGCAGCCGGGTGCCGGCGCCGACTTCTACGCGCAGACGGTGATCGCGGCCATGAGCGAGAAGCCGGCTCCGCCCGCAGCGTCCGCGGCCGCCCTGGATCCGGTGGTCCCGCCGGTTGGCCGGGCACCGGCCCCGCCGACGCCCACCCCGGCATCGCGCACCCCCGATCACAGCGAGCAACTGCTCCTCACGCTGGTGGCGCTGGCCATGGTGCTCGCCATCCCGATCCTGGTCGCCGTCCGTGCCGCTGTCGGCACCTGGCGTGTCCAGCTGGCCGTGGCGGGCGACGACCGTGCCGCTGCGTCGGACGCACTGTTCGCGCCGCCGACGCGAGCGCGCTCACCACCCCGTGCGACGGCGGATACCACGCCGGTTCGTACGTCAGAGTTCGTAACCACCGCACACCACCCGGACAGGAGTGAGGATGTCTACCCGGACCATCATCGCCGTGATCGGAGTATGCCGGGCTGCCGGCGGCGCGGCCGCTTACTTCTGGCCGACGGCCTTCGCCAGACACGGCAAGATCACCGGGGCAGGCGCCTGCACCGACAGTCGGTATGTCACCCGACTTTTCGGCGCCCGCGACATGGTGATCGGCGCCGCGACCGTGACCGGACCGGCGCAACATACCGCGCTGTGCATGGGAGTCGTGTGCGACGGCCTGGACACCGCGTCGGGGTTGCTGGCCGGCCGGGACGGCAAAGACGCCGGCTGGGTACGCGCCGCGTCGGTGCTCACCACAGTCTTCACGCTCGCGGGTTTGGCTGTGGGCGTGCGTAATTCGCGGCCCTAGCCCGAGCAGCGGCTACGGGGACGCGACACCCGCAGCGTCCTGCAACACCTGCTGCAACTTGTTGAGTGGATCTCCCTCGGTCGGATTGAGCCGACGTGCCGGGGTGTCGCGACTGTCGGGTACCGCGAGGGGCGCGAGCGGCGGCGGCAGGGGCAGTAGCGGCGGCGGTGGCGGGGCCGGCGGTGCCGCCGGCGGCGGGGCGTTCAATGCAGCCTGCTTCGCGGCCAGCCGGCTCGCAGCGTCGTGGCGGATGGCCTGCCGCTGCAGGTTCACGTCGCTGTTCCCGGCAAAGCAACCCTGGGGCGCACCGTCGACGATGGTCAACGCGCTCGCATAGCGTTCTTCGGCGCGGGCCCGGTCCCCCGCCGCCGCGGCCCGATCACCCTGCGTCTCGCGGACCAGTTCGAGGTTCACCCGCACCGGGCAGGAATCGTCGGCATCGGCGCGGGACAGGGCGGCGCTGAAGTGGCGGTCGGCGTCCTCGAGACGGCCGGCGAGCACGGCGGCGGCGCCCGCGGCAAACGGCGCCTTGGCCGGTTCCACGATGTTGGCCACGCCGAGCACCTCCGCATCGGTGCGCACCGCATTCCCGTTCCGGCTCGCGTAATCCGACACAGCCGAATTACCCAGCACGACAACCGATATCAGCTTGACGGCGATCAGCAGCGCCAGCAAGGTCAGCGGTGCCGAACAGATCAGCAACCGTCGCCGCAGCCGCAGCCGGGCCGGCCTCACCATGACACATCCCGTCGGGCGATGCGGCTGCGCCGAAAGTCGCGGACCGATAGATAGATCTCGCCCAGCAGCAGCACCGCTGCCAGCATCGTCAGCAGCCAGTACAGTTCGATCCGGTCGACGGCCGCCGGCCGGATGCCGGTCTGCGGCAGGGTGGGCCGGAAGGGCTGACCGGGTTCCCGGTGTTCATACAGCACGCCGAGCTGCGCAGCGAGTTGCCGCAGCTTTGTTTCGTCGATCGCGGCGCTGCGGCCGTAGCCCAGCACCAGCCCGCCGTCCACCAACCCGCGGGCGAGGTCGAAGTCGGCCTGTGCCGCGGGTGTTCCGCCAGAACCGAAATACAACACCACGTTCCGGGAACCGGGATACTGCTGCGCCGCCTGCAACAGCTGATACCGCAGCACATTTCGGGCCGCACCGGCGGCTACGCCCTGCCCGTCCGGTGTCGGCACGGAACCCAGCGCCGCGATCGTCGGACGCAGGCTCCACACATCCTGCGACAGTGGCCAATCGAGCGAGGCCCGGGAACTGAAGGTGATCAGCGCGTACCGTGCCGCAGGATATTGATCGATCAGCGCCGCCATGTCGTTGTGCATCCCTGTGACGCTGGAGTCCACGGACCGGTCGACGACCAGGAACACGTTGAGATTCGCGCCGGCCGCGCCCGGACCGCGGTGCGTCTCCTCGCCGCGGATTCCCGGGCGGGTGGTCGCCGCAAGGATCAGCAGTACGGCCAACGTCACAGCGCTCCAGCGCAACATTGCGAATCGACGGGTTCCATAGCTCACGCTCAGCACCAACCGGAGTGCCACCGCGCGGGCCAGAACGAGCGCCGCGATCACGACGGCGAGGATCGCCCACGGCAGCACCGGCTGAAACGTCATCGGCGCAACACCAACAACGCCACCGAGAGTGCGGCCGCCGACACCATGGCGATCACCAGCGGCACGACCGGTGCGTCCGGAAAGTCTCCGGTCACCACCGTGCCGTCGGCCAGCCGCGCCGGCGGGGTGTTGGACCGAATCTGGTTGAGCACCTTGGGAATCTCGCTCACCGAGCCCGGTCCCGGCACGAGGTAACGGCCCCCGGTCTGCTGGGTGAGCGCGAGCAGCGAACCGCTCGAGCGCGACGGCGCCGTGTCGATCACGTTGAGCTGGATGCCCGCCCGCTCCACCAGACCGCGCACCCCGTCGGCGGTGAACAGGGCGGCGCGCGGTTCGCCCGCGGCCCGCAGATCGGAGGGGCCGAGGTAGATCACCGACCGTCGCCGCAGGCCGCGTTCCTCGAGCGTCGGGAAGCCCGAGATACACAGCGCCAGAACATCTTCCATACTGGGGGCGTAATCGATGTAGGGCACTGGTGCCGTGAACGACGCCTGACGCGTGCGGGTGAACTCCGCGAACCGCTCGGCGGCGTAGGCGTAGTCGCGTGTCAGCGGCACCAGGCGACGGTTGATCGAGGTCAGTCCGATGCGTTGAGTCTGATACGTCGAGATCTGCCGGGCGAAGTTATCGAGCAGTTCGGCCGTCGCCGCGTCGGGGACGGGTTGGCCGACACACACCATGATGTCCTTGGGATGAGCGGCGTCGGAACCCTGTCCCGCTCCGGTCGGACGGGCCGATGTCCAGGTGGCGGCGCCGAACATGATGGTCAGCAGCAGCAACGTCAGAACGGTCGACAGCGAACGCAGCCGGGCCACCTTCGCGTACTCGGGCAGCCGGGTCAGTCGTGCGACGTTGGCCAGTGGACGCAGCCGGCCGCGGGCAGCGGTCATCGGCAGCAGCGCCGCCAGCACCACTGCGGCGATCAAACCGGCCAGGCCGACAGCGGCCACCGGCCACCACCTCACGTCCACGAGCGGATCAACTCCTGCGCCTGGGCGCTCACCTCGGCGACGTCGATCTGGGACTCGGCGTTGAACTGCGCATCACCGAGCCGGATCAGCAACGGCGCCGCCGGTGCCAGCTCGCCGGCGGCGATGGCGTCGACGTGCAGGTACTGGGCCCGGTCGCCGGTCGCTTGGTGCAGGAAGCTGCGGACGGTCCGGCTGATCGCCGCACATGCCGCCGCGGCGGGCAGCCGCCCGGCAACGTGCCTGTCACCGATGCCCCGCACCCGTCGGGCGAACCGGTGACGGATCAGCCGCGCATGCACCTCGCGCACGAACGGGATCCGCCGCAGCCGCTCCGCAGGCAGCGTCCACACGAAGATGCCCAGATACCAACCTATTACGGCCAGGATCAGCAACACGGCCCAGCACAGCCACCACGATGAGTAGGGCTGCGGGCCAAAGACGTGGCGTAACAGGTCATCCGGCACGGGCGGCCGTCTCGGACAGGGCGACGAGTTCGCGCCGGATGTTGTCGCTGCCGGCGATCGTCGCGTGCGCGATCGCGTGACCGGTGAGGAACGCATCGAGGCGGTCCCGGCGAGTTTGCTCGGCACGGCGGTAGGCGGCGACCACCCGCGGGCCGAGGTCGGCGCCGTTCAGCACGAATCGTCCGGTGGCGACATCGAATCCGTCGGTGTTGTCCGGACCGACGGCGGGCATGTCCGCCACCATCGCCCACATGATGTCGTGCCGCGCGCTCAGCTCGGCCAGCAGGCTATCGAGCTGATCGTCGACCTCGGGTTCGTCAGACACCACGATGATCAGCATGCTGTGTCGGTAATGCGTTGCGACATAGTCGAGTTGGGCGGTGATGCGGCTGGCGCCGGGGTCGGTCATGGTGTGCTGATACCACCGGTGCAGCAGTCCTTCGATGTGCGGCTCGCCGCGCCGCTGGGGGATGTTCACCGAGCCGCGCCGGTCGCCGTAGACCATGCCGATCTGATCGGAGCGACGCAGGCCGATCAGTCCCACCGCACCCATGGTGTGCGCGGCCACGTCGCGCTTGTACTCCCCACTCGGAGCGAGTGCGGTCATGTTGCGGCCGGCGTCGGCGACGAGCAGGATCTTATGGTGTTTCTCCGAGACGAACCGTTTGATCAGCACGCTGCCCGAACGTGCCGAGGCTTTCCAGTCGATGTCCCGGACGTCGTCGCCGGGGACATACGGGCGCAGGTCGTCGAATTCCATGCTGCGCGTGTGCAACAGGGTGTAGCGGCCGCCTTCGAGTAGGCCGCGGGTGTCAGTGCCGAAGTGCGCCTTGGCCTGGTTGAGATGCTTGCCCACGATGAACCGCCGGCAGCTCAGGGGACCCGGACGGTCCGCATCGCGGCGTCGATCACGGACTCGGCAGTGACGTTGTTGCTGGCCGCTTCGAAGCCGAGGATGAGCCGGTGCCGCAACACCCGGTGGGCGAGCTTGGCGATGTCCTCGGGCAGCACGTGCGCCCGCCCGGCCAGTACCGCCCGCGCCCGCGCCGCCTTGCAGAACGCGATGGTGGCGCGCGGGCTGGCACCGTACTCGACGAGGCGCGCGATCTGCTTGGGCAGCGTCTGCGCCGGGTGACGGGTGACATCCACCAGCTGGCTGGCGTAGAGCATCAGCGCACGGTCCATGTGCACGCGGCGCACCACGTCCTGCAGGCGCAGCACATCCTCCAGATTGACCACCGGCTGGGCGGGCCGCCGCTTGTCGTAGAGACCGGCGTCGATCCGCGCCATCATCTCCACCTCTTCCTCCGGAGACGGGTAGCGCACGATCTCTTTGAGCAGAAACCGGTCGGTCTGCGCCTCGGACAGCGGATAGGTGCCCTCCTGGTCGACGGGGTTCTGGGTGGCGATCACCAGGAACGGCTCGCTGATGGGGTGCACCTGCCCGCCGATCGTGGTCTGCCGCTCCTCCATCGCCTCCAGCATCGCGCTCTGGGTCTTCGCGCTCGACCGGTTGATCTCGTCGAGCAGCAGGAAGTTGGCGTGCACCGGACCCAGTTGGGTGACGAACGAGCTGGTCGACGAATCGTAGATCTGGGTGCCGATGATGTCGCTCGGCAACAGGTCAGGGGTGCACTGGATGCGCCGGAACCGCCCTTGGACCGAATCGGCGAGCACCTTGGCGGCGGTGGTCTTGGCCAGGCCGGGCACGCTCTCCAGCAGGATGTGGCCACCGGCGAGCAGGCCGATCAGCAGCGATTCCCGCAGGTTGCGCTGCCCGACGATTTTGGCGTCGAACGCCTGTGAGACGGCATCGACGATTGGCCGGATGCTGTCGATTTCGCGTTGATCCGGTTGCGTCCGTGCTGTAGTCATACGCTCGCATTTATACCCGGGCGCCTGGTGTTCACACGTGAGTCGCCTCGCTCTCCGCAGTTCGGGTTGAGCACCACACCCTCGGGTATGCGTGCCGACGTGATGATCGGCACGCACCAGCAACCGGCCGGCAGCCGACTCGGGCCGTTCGGGCGGGTCCTGTTCGCGGTGCTGCTGTCGGCAGGGTGTTCGGCTGATCCTCCGCATCCTGCTGTCGGGTCTGCGCCCCCTGCTGCGGCTGCCGGCACGCTGGTGTCCACACCGGTGGGCGTGCCCGCCGCGCTGGCGCAGGCACCGCTGGACCAACCGCGGCAGGCGCTGGTTCCCGACGGCTGGACGATGTCGGTGTGGGCGCGGGTACCGAAGGCGCGGCTGGAGACCTGGACTCCGGACGGCGCGCTGCTGGTGTCGGTTCCGGCGAGCGGGCAGATCGTCAAGCTGACCCCGAAACCCGGGGCGGCGCCGCACCAATCGACGTTCTTGGATGGGCTGCACCAGCCGCACGGCATGGCGTTCGCCGGCTCGGCGTTGTATGTCGCCGAGAGCGACCGGATCGCTGTCTACGACTATGTCGACGGGCGGGCAGTCCACGCCCGGGTCGTCGCGGGCGGCCTTCCCGACGCGCGCAGCCCCGATTTGCAGGGGGCCTACGCGCATGCGTTGAAGAGCGTGGCCGTGGGACCCGACGGTGCGGTCTACTTCTCGATCGGCTCGACCGCCAACATCTCACCGCAGGATCGCGCGGCCACCCCGCCCAGGGCGACGATCATGCGCGTTGCGCCCGGCGGCGGCCCGGCACAGCCGTTCGCGACCGGCGTGCGCAACGGAACCGGCCTGGCCGTCGCCCCGGACGGTGCCGTCTGGACGGCGGTCAACAACCGCGACAATGCACCCGACCCGGCGGGCCATGTCGACGCCGGGTACGTCAACGACCATCCGCCTGAGTCGCTGGCCCGCCTGACGTCGGGCCGCGAGTTGGGCTGGCCGTTCTGCAATCCCGACGGCGGCCCGGCCAACGTGCCGTTCATCCGTGACTTGACGACTAATACAGACGGATCCCGATTGGACTGCGCCGCACTGCCTCCGGTCGAGCAGAGCATGGGCGCGCACTCGGCTCCGCTGGGTCTGGCCTTCACCGCCGGCGTGCTGCCGCAACCATATGCCGACGGCGCGCTGGTCGGTATCCACGGTTCGTGGAACCGGCAGCCTCCGCGAGCGCCGGAGGTGTCATTCTTCCCTTGGCACAACGGCACTCTCGGCAATCAACAGACGCTGGTCGGGGGCTTCCAGAGCGGCGACGGATCGCGGTGGGGCCGCCCGGTGGCCGCGGTAGTCGGACCGGACGGCGCAGTGTACGTCACCGACGACGCCGCCGGCGCCGTCTACCGCGTGGCTCCGCCGGGCCGATAAGTGTTGGGGGCCAGGCAATCAGCGGGTCAGCAACGCCAGGGCCGCCTGTTTGAGCCGGCGCCGCGGCCAGTTCAGCGCGCTGTCGCCGGCCAGGGCGGCCTTGGCCGCGTTGTAGCCGCACATCCCGTGCACGCCGCCACCCGGGTGCGTGCCGGCACTGCCCAGAAATACGTTCTGCACCGGCGTGTGCGGCCCGCCGAATCCGGGTGCGGGCCGAAACACCAATTGCTGGAACAATTGTGAGGTACCACCGTTGACAGCGCCGGTGTGCAGGTTCGCATCGCCGGCTTCCAGGTCGGACGGACGTTGAACGGTCTTACCGACCACGCGGGCGGCGAAACCCGGCGCATACTCTTCGAGAACGCGGTCCACGGATTCGGCCAGCTGGTCGGCGGATGCGTCATCGGCGCGGGCGCGCGGTAGATGCGTGTAGGCCCAGGCGCTTTCGGTCCCGGCCGGTGACCGACTCGGATCGGACGTGGTCATCTGACCGAACAGCATGAACGGATTCCGCGGCACCGTCCTGGTGTTCAGATCGGCCATCCATCGAACGAGACCGTCGCGATCCGCCCCGACGTGCACGGTGCCCGCCTCGTTGAGGCTCTTCGATCGCCACGGGATCGGCGCGTCGAGGGCGTAGTTGACTTTCAGCACCGGTGTGTCCCAGACGAACCGCGACATCGCCGCTGCCACCGCGCTCGGTACCGAGTCTTCGGGCAGCAGCTCGTCGAACAGCATCGGGGCGGACGTATCGGCGATCACCGCGCGCCGCGAGCGCACCGTACTGCCGTCGGTACTGCGCACCGCTGTCGCGCGACCGCCCCGCACCTCGATGGCGTCAACCGTTCGTCCACAACGGATCTGGGCCCCGGCAGCACACGCGCGTGCGACGAGCGCGGCGGTCAGCTGACCTGCTCCCCCGACGGGCACCGGATACCCGCCGTCCTGGGCCAGCATCACCAGCATGTAGCCCATCAGGCCGCTGGCCGGGGCGTCGATAGGCACATCGGCGTGCATGGCGTTGCCCAGAAACAACAGTCGTGCGGCCTCTCCCTCGAACAACTGCTCCACCAGGACGCCGGCAGGCAGCAGCAGTTGATGAACGAACTGCAGCGCCTTCGCCGTCCCCAGGGTGCGCAGCAACCCCACCGCCGGACGAACCGGGGGAAACGGCGCCAGCAGCGCGCCGAGGAACGGTTCCTTGATGCGCTGCCACTGGGCGAAGAGTTCACACCATCGGGCGCCGTCCCCGGGGGTACGGCGGTCGAGTTCGGCAGCGGTGCGGTCGATATCGCGATAGATCAGGGGCGCGTCGTCGTCGGCTGCCGAGCTCGGATGGCCAACCACGGCTGGGGCGTGTGACCACCGCAACCCGTGGTCCTCCAGATTGAGGTCACGCAGCCCCGGCGAGGCAACCGAGAGCGGATAAAAGGCGCTGTACAGATCGCTGACATAACCCGGGAACAATTCGGCGCTCTTGACCGCGCCGCCCGGCTCCTGCTGAGCCTCCAGCACCACCACGTCCCAGCCCGCGTCGGCCAGGACCGCGGCAGCCACCAATCCGTTGTGCCCGGCGCCGATCACCACGGCGTCCGCGACGGTCATTGACCTTGCTCAGGCTCAGAACGTCGTTCGGCAAGCGCGGACAATCGCGCCAGGCACTCGCGGTTGCGCGGCCACGCGGCGGCCAGGGCCAACCGCCGCGGGATCAGCCGCAGCGGACCGCCCAGCGGCACCTCGGCCATCTCGATCAGACAACCGCCGCTGTCGGTGTCGGACAGGCGCAACGTGATTCGCGCGCCACCGAAGGGGCGCCCCTTGGCCAACAGCACGAGTTCGGTGACCGGTACGCAGACTTCGACTTCGGTCTCGTCGTTCAACGCCACCGGCCACACCCCGATGGTGTGGTGAATGAGGCTGCCCGGCGAAGGCCAGTTCGGGTCGACGGCACGCATCCGGCTGTTGCCCACGACCCACTGCGAATACGTCCATCCGTCGGCCATCACGTCCCACACCTGGCGGCGCGACGCAGTGGTCTCGCGCCGTACGGTGAGCGCGCTGTCAATTTCGGCAGGTTCTTTCATCGACCGATCACTCCTTCAATGTCCTCCGAGAGGGCTGACGATCAGCCGGTTGGCTGCCGCCTTCCACGAATCGGGCAGCACCATACCGGCTGCGCCCATCGCCTTCGACGACAGAGATGCCGCCACGACCTTCTGCTTGCCCGCCATCAGCGCCCGGTAACCCTGCTCGGCGACGCGGGCCGGATCGTCTTTCGGGATGAACCGCCCGAGCACGGTGTCGAGCATTCCCACCCTGCGGAAAAAATTCGTGTCGGTGGGCCCCGGCATCAGCGCGGTCACCGTCACGCCGGTGTTGCGGAACTCGTCGTGCAGCGCTTCGGCGAAGGACTGGATGAACGACTTCGACGCGTTGTACATCGTCTGATGCGATCCGGGCATCATCGCCACCACCGACGAGGTGAGCAGCATCTTGCCTGCGCCGCGCGTGGCCATTCCGCGCAGCGCCAGCTTGGCCAGCTGGACCGTCGAGCGGACGTTGAGGTCGATCACGTTCATGTCCCGGCTCAGGTCGGTGTCGACGAAAGGTCCGGAGTCGCCGGTGCCGGCGTTGAGCGCAACAACATCAAGGTGACGGCCGTCTTCGGTCGCGTCGCGGTACAGCTGTTCGACTTCGTCCGGTTGGCGGAGATCGACGCGGACCGCCCGCACGTCGACGCCCTTGTCGCTCAATTCTGCGGCGGTGTCGTGAATCCCGTCGTCGTCAGCAGCCAGAACGAGGTCGTACCCGTCGCGGGCGAGGAGCTTCGCCAGCTCGCGGCCGATGCCGCTGGAGGCGCCGGTCACCAGGGCCAGCTGTGCTGTCATGCAGCCGGGCTACCCGGCGGCGGGCCGACCAAACGCTCCGACGTCGGTCGGAGGTTGCGTCAGCCCTATACCGGGAGGGGCGGGCGCGGCGATGCGTGTTGTTCGTAGCGCGTCAGCGACGCCATGCGCGGATACAGGATCGCCGGACCAAGCCACCGCGCGACGAAGCTGCGGAGGGAGGCGGCTTCCGACCGCCCCTGCCTGGGGTCGATCAGCAGGGATTGCACTGTGCGCAAGGTCATTTCGGCCAGTTCCCCGCGTGCGGCGGCGTCGAAGCCGTGCAGCTTCCAGTCGACGTCGAGGCGGTCGAACACCGACAAGCAGAAGGCGATCGCCGTGTCGGAGGTCAGCGAGGTGACGGACTCCCCCTCGTGTTTCCGGGTCAGCAGGGTCTCCAGCTGCGGATCACCGGAGAGATTCTCCACTCCGAACGAGACGCACTCCACAACAGCGGTGGCCGGGTCCTCGATTCCGCGGGCGTGTGCTACCACCTGGTCGATGAAGCCGTTGACCGCACGCATCGAGCTGGCGATGAGCAGCGCGTCGGCGTTGGGAAAGTAGCGGTACACGGTCTGGCGGGTGACTCCGAGCCTGCGGGCGACGTCGGCAAGGCGTATCCCCGGTCCGTGCTCGGCAACCTCGGCGTCGACCGCCGTCAGAATTCGCGAGATCGCCTCGTCGTCCGACGACGGGGTCGAACCCGCCCAGCCCCGACTACGCATCGGCGGCTACCAGCCTGTCGCTGGTGAACTCGATCGGAAGGGTCGTCGGACCGGTCATCCCGAGCACGGATTTCCACGGCGCCGGACCGGCGCGATGGGGGGCGGGCTGCCGACGGGTGAGGACGATGAGCGCTTCGGCCAGTTCCCGGCGTGCGAGGTTGGCCCCGAGGCAGTAGTGCGCGCCGCCGCCGAAGGTCAGGATGGCGGGAACGTCCTTGCGTGTGATGTCGAAGCGGTCGGCATCGGCGTAGATCGCTGGATCCCGGTTGGCTGCAAAGGTATTGGCGAGTACGAAGGTTCCGGCCGGGAACAGGTAGCCGGCGAACTCGACATCGTCAACGGCGGCTCGGGGCACGATGCAGGCCGCCGGAGAGTGGCGCATGCTCTCTTCGACCGCCTGCATGGCAAGTTCCGGGTGATCGCGCAGCTTCGCCCACTGGTCGGGATGTTCGCAGAGCACCTGGACCGACGCCGCCAGCTGGTTTCGTGTCGTGTCCGTTCCCGCCATCAGGAAGCCGGACACCAGCATGCGGAGCTCGTCGAGGTTGAGCCGGTCGCCGTCGCTTTCGGCTCGGATGAGTTCGGAGAGCAGGTCCTCGGTGAGGTTGTTTCGGCGGGTGGCCACCATGTCGTCGACGTAGGCGTCCAGTTCGCTCCAGGCGCGCATGATCGCGGACTCGTCGAAGTTGGCATCGGGCTGGAAGTTGAGGGCTTTGAAGACCTCCTCGGTCCAGTCCGCGAACAACTGCCAGTCCTCGCGTGGGGCGCCGAGCAGCGCACACATGATCGGAGTGGGGTACCGATACGCAATGTCGGTCACGACGTCGCAGCGTCCGGCGTCCATCACCTGGTCGATGAGCCCGTTCACGACTTCGTGGATCGTGTCCTGCAGACGCGATGTCGCGCGCGGCGTGAACGCCTTGGCGACCAGCTTGCGCAACCGCACATGCGGTGGGCCGTTGAGGCCGAGCAGGCTGTTCGCCATCTTGTCGTACAACGGGCCCGACGTGATGCCCTGGGCCGCCAACGTGATACCCGGTGGCAGGCGGAATCTGTTGTCGCGCAATATTTCCCGGGCGAGATCGTAGGACAGAATTTCTGGGCCGAGGGGGCCGATCGCGATCGGAGCACGCGACTGCGCCGCTCGGACATCCTCGAGAATGTCGTGCGGAGTCGCGGTGAGGCTGTAGTCGAACCGCGGGAGACCGGCGTCGAAGACGTTGGGCGTGGGGCGGTGCGCGTTCATGAGTCTCAACTTCCGTGGGCTGCCCAGACGGGATCAGGTACAGACGTTTATACCTGCAATGTATGACCATCGCCGGGGAACAGTCAACCTTTCGCTCGTCATTGGCCCTGTATCGAGCACATGGTCATACACCCATTGGATGAACGTCCCGGCGTCGGTGCAGCGCTTACGAAGCCCGCTGAGGACCACTGTCCGGGTGCAGCCTCTGCAGCCGACCACCGGCGACTGTTGATGGCGCAACTGTGCTGTGACCGTTAATGATCGTTACCGCAATTGTGATTGCGCGTTCCTATCGTGGGTTAACGAGAGATCCGGCTTTTCACCTCAACCAACGCCGATCGCCACGTGTAGGGCCTAGGGGGCTGACATGAGTACCGCATTCGCTGATCCAGTCGCAGGTCATGCAGCACACGTACCCGACGATGTCGCCTTGGCGGTCGCCAGACTCAACGCTTTCGCCGGCGGAAGGGAAACCGCCGAGACACGGGCGCGTTGGCAAGTCGACGAAGAAGAGATCTTGCGCGCGTCGATCACGGTGATCTTGATAGCGCTCACGACGGTGATCGCGGTCGCCGTGATCGCGATCCTGACGATGGGTTAGCAGCAGGTACGAACCGCACGCTGGTACATCAGCGGCTTGAGTCGCTTTCTCTGACAACGCATATCGGGTTGCCGCGTCGTTCGCGACACGTGGCGATGCCGTCGTGGTAGTGACCGATTGCTCGGCTCCCGGGGGCGGACCAACAAATTTGACCTGTCAGGGAACGATGCCGTTGCACAACGGATGTGGGCCGTCGGCATTGCCTCCGGTGCTGATGTGGCCGCCACTGCTGACGCTGTACATCGCCTCCTTGCCGAGGAAAAAGGCGTCCATTTCGCTCATCCCGTAGCGGCTCATCAGCATATTCTTCAGCCCTGCGGTGTAGTCGGCCCCGCTCGCAACTGCTTTGCAGGCGAACGTGACCGCGTCAGGACTCCAGTTGCCGCAGACCTCTCCCGTCGCTGTGTCACACACCCAGGTCTGGTGTTCGCGCCAATCACCCTGCTGCCCCTCTGTTCTAGGGGGCGCTGCGCGCAGGGAACTCAGCGTCGGCGCCGTCGACGCGGCCGCAGGAACAGTCGACGCGACGCTTGGACGGGCCTTCACGTCATGGTGGTCAGTCCATGGTCGCCAGAAGGCCGCACTTCCGACCAGTAACCCGAACACCAGCGCGGCGGCCAGCGCCAGCAGTACCTGCGATCGCCTCTGGGGCGCCGATTCAGTCATTGAGGGGCCTCTTGAGTTAGTGCTGTCGGGGACGTCCCACGGTTGGCAACGTCCAGCGTCGTAAACCCGTTGTGCAGTCCTACCATCGGACGGAACGATCTTCGGGCTCCTTGGCGAGGGCGCGCGCGAATGTCGCATCGAACCTAGCATCGGCGCGACGAGGTTGGTTAAGGTGTGTTGTGCCAAGCTGCTGCCGCGTTCACGGCGATAAAGACGCGGTTGACCCGACACAGGTCCGGGTCGGCAGAGACCCCCGCTGCGGGCGGTTGAAGGTGCAGGACGTCGTGTAGTCGGTCTTCTGATGAGAGTTCCTGCAAGACAGAGTGCCTCAGAACAGCCTTTCGCACGAAGGTGGCGATATCTGGTACTGCATGCGGGATTGTCAGCTCAACGACGTGCTCACCGGATCGGCCACGCTTGCGTCGCCACTCCTCAAACGGGAAGCGCGCGAAGGGGCCAACACGTCCGAGCCTCGCTTCGGCACGTTCGGGACGCGCGCACGTCCGGTGTTTGCAGGTAACAAGTTCGCCTGCACGCCATAGGATTTCATCAGTGCCGTGCCCGCGGGGCGGGTCGGCTGGTAGCGATGAATTCGATGCACTACAAGCCGCAATCGATCGGCTATCAGCCGAGCGCCCTATCTGCTATCCGTTGAGCGGCAACCGGATAGAAAGTCGATAGCCACCGTTGTCCAGGTGTGACGTTACTACCGATCCGCCGAGCAGTTCGGCGCGTTCTTGCAGGCCGCGGAGCCCGTTACGGTCACTCGGTAAAGCCTCTGGGGATCGGGTTGGCCTGGTGTTGGTCAACGTCAGCTGGACGTGTCGGTTGTCGATGGCCAACTCGAGAGTGGCAGCAGCGCCGGGGGCGTGCTTGGCGATGTTAGTCAGACCTTCTTGGACGGTTCGGTAGATGGCGCGTTGCACTGCTGCACTCGGGTTGGCTGTCTCGACTCGGTCGGTGACGGAGGTGACTGTTATCCCCGATGCTGCGATCAGGGCTGGCACGTCATCGATTCCGGGTTGCGGTGCGAGGGTGCCGGCGGTGCTGCCTGATGCGCGCAACACCCCCACCATTTCCCGTAGTTCGTCCAATGTCTTCACGCTCAAATTTCTGATGGTGCAGGCTGTCTGCCTGCTGGTCTCGTCTTCAGCAGTGACTTCCCACGCGCCCGCCTGAACGGCGATGAGACTGACCTGGTGCGATACCACGTCATGCATTTCGCGGGCCAGATCGGCGCGTTCACGAGCCAGGGCCTTATCGACCAGTAGCTGTTGCTCAGTCCGGCGGGCGCGTTCAATTTGCGTTAGCTGGGTTGACAGTTCAGCGCGCGCCCGCACCAGCAGGCCCAAAACTACTGGCGCCCCGGCGAATAACAGCGAGTACAAGATGCTCAGCAGAATGCTGGCACTTGTCGGTTTGACATCCCAAAGAACAAAATTACAGGCGAAAACGATGCTGGCACAGACTAATAGCGCCATGCGGGAGGTCCTGCGCTCGGCAATCGTGTAAAGCGCCACCAAGACCGCCAGCCCTGCCACAGAAAGCGCCAGCGCAGGCAGAGTAGCGATGAATACCAGATAGGGTGTGCGCCGGCGTAGGCGCAGCGCTCCCACCGCTACCACTGCCGAGATGACGGCAAACGGTCGTAGGCGGACTTGGTCGGCGATGAGTAGCGCGGCGTCGGCACCCGCCACGATAATGACCGTCAGATCAACGAGGCCGGTACGGATGCCGCGCAGAGCAGGACCGATCATGTCGGCCCGGTATCAAGGATCCCGGCACGTTGGGCGATGATGGCGGCTTCTACGCGTGTCCTGACCGACAATTTCGCCAGAATCGAACTGACCTGATCCTTGACCGTTCCCACACTGGAATACACGGTAGCCGCGATCTCAGCATTGGAATGCCCCTGCGATAGGAGCCGAAGCACTTGAGTTTCTCGATCGCTGAGGGATGCCATGACGGTTTTGGCGGCGTGGTCAACGCGGTCATCCAAAAAGCGGGAGACAACCTTGGGGCTAACTTTGGGAGAAAGCACGAGCCCGCCGTCGGCCAGCGTGCGAATGATGTGTGGAAGTTGTTTGGGATCAGTGTCTTTGAGCAAGAACCCCGCGGCTCCGGATCGAAGTGCCGAAGCGATGTATTCGTCGGCGTTGAAAGTGGTCAGCATTGCCACTACTGGTGGAGTGGACAGCTGTTGCAACTCTGCAAGTACGGCCAGGCCATCTTTGCCCGGCATCCGGATGTCCAACAGCACCACATCGGGCGCAAGCATTTTGACGACCTCCACAGCCTGCACGCCGTCAGCAGTAGCCACAACCTCGACGTCGGGCGCAGCGGACAAGATGAGCTCGAAGCCAGACCGAATCAGGGCTTCGTCATCGACGATGACCACGCGCGGCACATGTTCTCCCTGGATCGACACCGTTGCTTGTATTGGATGGACAGTGAGGTACGTGTGCCGACCGTAGCGCTCCCCGCTGGTGCCGCGAAACGGACTGGCCAGGATTCGGACAGGTGGATGATCGAACCAGCCAGATGGCGGATCGAGGTTTCTGGCCGGGTGGATGGGCGAATTGCCCGGATGGCGGATATCGGGGCAACCTGGATCCGACGAGTCTTAAAGATATGGATTTTGGTTCGCTACCGCCAGAGATCAACTCCGCAAGGATGTATAGCGGCCCAGGGGCCACTTCGATGCAGACAGCAGCCGGCACCTGGCGCAGCCTCTCCGAAGAACTGGACTACGCGGCACAATCGTTTCGGGCAGTGATCTTGGGGCTGACGGCCGGGCCGTGGCTCGGTTCGTCAGTCGCCGCAATGGCTACCGCGGCTTTCCCCTACGCGGCCTGGCTCGATCTCACCGCAGAGCACGTAGCGTCCACTGCCCAACACGCCCGGACAGCCGTGGCAGCCTACGAGACGGCACATGCAATGATCGTGCCGCCGCCAGTCATCGCCGAGAACCGAGCCCAACTCGCGATGTTGATCGCGACCAACATCCTTGGTCAAAACACCGCCCAGATCGCAGCTACGGAGGCCGCCTACTGCGAGATGTGGGCCCAGGACGCCGCCGCCATGTACGGCTACGCCAGCACCTGCGCCCAAGCGACGGCGGGCCTGCCGAAACTCGAACCGGCGCCGGGGATCGTCGACGAACACGGGCTGGCACGACAGGGGACGGCCGTCTCGCGAGCCGCTGACGCCGCTGCCATACATCAATCGATCTCGAAGATTTCTGGGCCACTCGGGCAGGGCGCCGCACCCACGCAGGCCGCAGCCGAACTGCCCCTACAACTGCCGTCGATGAACGAATGGATAAGCACGGCCAGCCTGCGCGTCTCCGATACCGCGATGATCGCTAGCGCAGTGATCCCCACGTTAGCCGGTCAAGGCGGACAAGGATCCGGCGATCCTGAGTCATCGTCGGAGATCATGAACGAAAGCCTCAAGAACGCTCCAACAGACGAAAAATCAACCGCTACAACGCTTTCCAGCAAATCTGTAAGCGCCAATCTCGCCGGATCGGACTCGGTCGGATACTTGTCGGTCCCTCCTACCTGGGCTCAGGCCAGTCAGCCGGTCATCCCTTCCGCCATTCCTGCACCGGTAAGTAGCCCACTCGTCCCGGATACAGGCACACCGCAATTTTCAAGCGGAACTCCACTGCTAGGTATGGCGACCGCCGCAGACCGCAACGGAGTAAGCGGCGTCCTGCAGGTCGCACCGCGGCCGTACTCAATACCTCGAACGCCGGCAGCAGGATAGATCCCTTGCCAGCCATACTTCGCCCAGCAGCACGGCGGAAGGGAACGGAGCGCCGGTCGGCACCACCGAGGGCGGCATCAGGCATTGTTCGCCAGGGTAACGACATGCGGATATGACAACGCCTGCAGGATTGCCGCGTACACAGCGCCACTCAGTGAGACGTGTTGCGCAGCAGGCGAAAGGCGAGGTCGAGCACGTCCTCGGGAGGTGGTCCGTCGGGGTTGGCGAGCCAGGAGAATGTCAGGCCATCGAAGAGCGCGGCAATCAGGCACGCGGCCAGCTCGACGTCGAGGTCGGCACCGCTGGCGTTGAGCTTTTCGACGAGAGGCATGAGGTCGGTGCGAGCCATCTCATGGTAGGTCTGGTAAAGCTGCTGGGCCATCGGCCGAAGTTCGGGGTTGCGGATAGCCACGGCGGTCAATTCGTAGGCGCCGAGTTGGCGGCCGGCGTCGTCCTTGCGGATCGACTGGAAGGCTGCTTTCCAGTTGCGTGCAGGGTCGGAAGGATCTGCATCCGGTGGCGCTACCGCGGTGGCTGCATCGACCATCACCGCATGCAGCACCGCTTCGAGGAGATCTGCCTTACTAGCGAACCAGTAGTGGAAGATACCTTGGGGCAACTTGGCTTCCTGCGCGATACGTCGAGTCGTCAACGCCGCCACGCCTTCTCGCGCCAACACACGCACGGCAGCCGCAACGAACGCGTCGCGTTTGCCGGTGTCACGGCGCTCCGTGTTGCGTTCCGCCGGATCAGCCATGGCGTCAGTCTGCCAGACCTTTCGTGCGACGACGCAGCTCCGAAGTCGCTGGTGACTCGAGTCCGCGAGGGATCTACATCACACTTTAGGTCACTTGACCGAGGCAATTGACCTAGCGATGATGGAGGCATCGCCACCGCTGCCCGCAGCACTCGTGCCAGTCAGAAAGAAGGACGTTGTGTCAGAACTGATCGACAACATCTCGGTGTGGTCGCTCCCGGCGTTCGCTGTGCTGATCGGTGTGGAGTTCTTCGCCTACTTCGTGGAGAAGCACCGCGAACACCCACCGCGACGACCGATGGTTGGCGTGAGCGCCAAAGACGCGGCGACCAGCCTGTCGATGTCGGGCATCGGCGCCTTCACCGCTGTCGTGAACAAGACAGTGCAGCTGCGCGTGCTGCTGCTCGCCAGCGCGCTGGCCCCGTTTCAGTGGTCCGCCGCCTGGTGGCTGCCGGCGCTGATCCTGGTCGACTTCGTCTACTACTGGGAACACCGTGCGCACCACCGAATCCGAATGTTCTGGATCGGGCACAGCGTGCACCACTCCAGCCAGCACTTCAATCAGACCACCGCGTTACGGCTGGCTTGGCTGATGCCGACCGACATCTTGTCGTCGTTCCTGTTCTACGTCCCGCTGCTGCTGCTCGGGTTGCCGCTGTGGCTGCTGTTTCTGCTGCAGGCCGCCATCTTGACTTATCAATTCCCCATCCACACCGAACGCATTGGGCTGCTGCCCCGCTGGATCGAGTTCGTGTTCAACACCCCGTCCCACCACCGGGTGCACCACGGTGTCAACAACCCCTACTTGGACAAGAACTACGGCGGCATCCTCATCACCTGGGACCGCGTATTCGGCACCTACGCCGAGGAGACGGAGCAGGTCGCCTACGGGCTAACCAAGCAGATCGACACCAACAACCCGATCAAGGTCAACTTCTGGGAACTAGGTCGCGCCGCCCGCGATGTGTGGAACGCCAGAACCTGGCGCAGCCGCGGCAACTATCTCCTCAAACCGCCGGGGTGGAGTGAAACCACCTCAGCCGCAACAACACGCAACGAGGTCGCGGCCGCCGCGGCGTCGCGGCACCGAATTCCTGCTAGCCCCAGCACGGTACTGACAATTTAGAAAGCGAGCTCACTCCATGATGTCCTCAACAGTTCCAGCAGGTCCCCAGTCACGGTTCGAAGCCCTCTTCGATCCCGCGATCCGCGCTAACCCGTACCCGGCCTACCGCGCCGCGCGTCACGCCACGCCGTTCGCGCTCCCCGAACTCCACATGGTCGTCTTCGGCAGCTACGCCGACTGCGACCAGGTCCTGCGTCACCCCGACGGAGCCAACGACCGCCGCAAATCAACCCTGGTCCGCAACGCCATCGCCGACGGTGCCGATCCGGCCGACTTCGACACCCACAGCTTCCTTGTCCTCGACCCGCCCGACCACACCCGCTTACGCAAACTGGTGCAAAAAGCGTTCTCCCCGCGCAGGATTCGCGACCTCCAACCAGAGATCGCCACGATCGTCGACGACCTACTCACCAATGTCGCCGACAGCGGTGATGTCGTCACCGATATCGCCTACCCGCTGCCGGTCATTGTGATCTGCCGCCTTCTGGGCGTACCCGTCGAGGATGAACCGCAGTTCGGACACGCTTCCAAACTCATCGCCCAGGGCCTCGACGACGTCCTCCCGGTCACCGGCGAACTCGAAGCCGGCCGCCAGCAACGCATCGACGCCGCCACATGGATGTATGAATACCTGCGCGAGCTGATCCGCGAGCGACGCAGCGCACCCCGCGACGACCTGATGTCAGCCCTGGTCGCCGCCGAAGAAGCCGGACAGCACCTCAGCGAAGACGAGATCGTGGCCACTTGCGAGCTCCTCTTCGTCGCCGGCCATGAGACCACCGTCAACCTGATCGCCAACGCGGCACTGGCCATGCTCACCCACCCCGGCCAGTGGAGCGCCGCCGCTGAGAACCCCGGCCGACTGCCCGCCGTCATCGAGGAAACTCTGCGCTGGGACCCCCCAGTGCAGCTCACCGACCGCATCGCCGCGCGTGACATGATCATCGGCGACACTGTGGTACCCGCCGGCGACTCCGCGGTCCTGCTGTTGGCCTCCGCTCACCGCGACCCCGCCGAATATGACCGCCCCGACGTGTTTGACCCCGACCGGCCCTCGTTCCGCCATCTCGCCTTCGGTCACGGAGCCCATTTCTGCCTCGGCGCGCCCCTGGCCCGACTCGAAGCAGTCACCGCACTCACCGCACTCACCGCCCGATTCCCGAACACTCAACTCGCAGGCGAGCCGACCTACCGGCCCAACGTCAGCCTGCGCGGCATGTCACATCTACCTGCCACCTTCATCGGAACGCGCAAGAAACCGTGATGGCCCCACCTGGTGTGGACGCCATACCCGTAAGAGCTGGGCTGCGCGAATGGTCCGCACTCGCTGTCCTCATGCTGGCCACCGTGCTGCTGGCCATCGACGGCACCGTGCTCTATCTTGCCGTGCCGGCACTGACCGCCGACATCGCCCCGACGGCCACCCAGATGCTTTGGATCGGGGACGTGTACTCATTCGGCCTGGCCGGGCTCCTGATCACCATGGGCAACCTCGCCGACCGCATCGGCCGCAAACGGCTCCTGCTCATCGGCAGCATCGGATTCGGTCTCGCCTCCGCCCTCGCCGCATTCTCGAACTCCCCCGAAGAACTGGTCGCCGCACGCCTGCTACTCGGCGTCGCCGGCGCCAGCATCGTGCCCTCGACCCTCTCGATCGCGCGCAACCTGTTCGACGACCCCGCACAGCGCACTACCGCCATCGCCGCATGGACCTCCGGAGCCACCGGCGGCGCCGCGCTCGGACCCCTCGTCGGCGGGTTCATGCTCGAGCATTATTGGTGGGGTTCAGTGTTTCTCATCAACGTGCCGCTGATGATGATCGCGGTCATCGCCGGCATCGTGCTCATTCCCGAATCGAAGAACCCCGCCGGCACCCACCTGGACCTCTACTCCGCGGCACTGTCGATCATCACGCTCGTGTCGCTCGTCTTCGCCATCAAACACGTCGTAGGCACGGGCCTAGATTGGACCGTGTGCGTCGGTGTCGTTCTCGGCGTCGGCACGGGAAGGGCGTTCCTGCGTCGCCAACGCGCCCTGCCGCACCCACTGGTCGATATCAGCTTGTTCCGGCTGCCCGCGTTCTGCGGCGCCGTCGCCGCCGACACCATCGCCATCTTCGCCTTCATCGGCGTCATGTTCTTCTTCTCCCAACACCTCCAACTCGTCATGGGCATGACCCCCTTCCAGGCCGGCTTGGCTGAACTGCCCGCGGCCATCGCCACCGTCATCGTCGTTGGAATCGTCGCCTACCTACTGACCCGCTTCGGGCGAGGCCGCATCATCGCCACCGGCCTCGCAGTCTCGGCCCTCGGCCTCACTGCCCTAGCCATCTCCCAGGGATGGTCGACCTACTGGGGTATCGGTGTCTCCCTGGGCATTATCGGCCTCGGAGTCGGGGCCGCCATGACCCTCTCGACCGACGCCGTCGTCAGCGCCGCGCCCACCGAACGCGCCGGAGCAGCCGCGTCGATCTCTGAAACCGCCTACGAACTGGGCGTCGCCCTCGGCATCGCCGTACTAGGGACCCTGCACACCATGGTCTACCGCGCAGTTCTACACATCCCCGAACATCTCGACATCCACGACCGCGAGGCCCTCCACGACTCACTGGCCACCGCCATCCATCAGTTGCCGAGCTCATCCGATTTACGCGCAGAAGCCCAACACGCGTTCACCTTCGGCGTCCAAACCGTCTCCCTGATCGCCGCAGCACTACTCACCGTCGCCGCCGCAGTGGCTTATAAAGTAATCCCGTCCACACCAGGACCCGACAGAGAACGCGATTGAGTGACATCCCACACGGCGATATATGCAACGCCGCCCTATTCGCGGTCGATATCGGATCGGCGGTCAGAAGATGCGGCGAACGAGGTTTCAGAGCCTGTCGGTGTGCGGGGAATACGTGATCGTCATCCTCGGCGTAGAGGAAGTAGGCATCCGGGGTATCAACGGTCAGCGGTCACGGTCGGTCTTTCAGTGTCGCAATAGATTGGCTAACAGAATGTTTCGGAGCCGCGTGCGGCGCTCTGAAGTGTGCTCGAGGGGTAGCGAGCCATGACCGGTGTTGACGACGGTCGAAAACCAGGCCAGACGCGGCGGTGAAAAGTAGGCCACGTGGTCGTGGTTATTGTGCCGTGTTGTCGGCTCTGGCGGAGGGCAGAGTGTCGATTCCGGTGTCCTTGAGCCGGTAGCTGCTGCCTTTGAGGGTCAAGACGTCGGCGTGGTGCACGATGCGGTCGATCATCGCGGCGGCCACCACTTGATCGCCGAACACGTCGCCCCAACGAACTGGAGCTGGCACATGTTCGTTGTGGCTGTTTTCTGCTGCTAGCTGGGCTTTCGAGTGGTCTGTGTGTCTTGCAGATATTCAAGTCATCGTCGCGATATGTTAGGTGCTGCCTTAACTAGTTAGGCGGGAAGAAGGTGTGCGGCTAGTGGAGGGTCTGCGGCTGATTCCCGGTGGTGCCGTACCGGTCGAGCCTGTTGTCGCGGATCCTGTTGTGTTTCAACGTGAATGCGTTGATGCGTTCGTGGCGTCGTGGCATGCCCGAGGATTCAGCCTGGTGACGATCGACAACGATGTTGGGCTGTTGGAGCGGACGTTGGCGGCGCTGGGGCGGCCGGCGTGGGATGTCACCAGTGAGGACATCGATCGGGTGGTCGGTGAGCTGGCGGTGGCGGGGCGGGCGGCATCCACGCGGCGGGAGTATGTGCAGATCTTCAAGGGGTTCCATCGGTTCCTGCAGACCCGGAAGGCGGCCGAGATCGAGGCCGCGTTCGGGGCGCGGCTGGTGTGCCCGGTGGACGAGTTCAACGCCTCTCGGCATGTGGGCGACGACTCGCCGGCGGTTGCGGCGCCGCCGACCCCGGAGCGGGTGAGCGAGTTCTTCGAGTTCCTGAAGTCGAGGATTGCCACGGCGCGCAAGTACGCGCCGGCCGCGCGGGACTACGCGATGTTCCGGACCTTGTATCACGCTGGCCTGCGGTCGGAAGAGTCTGCGCTGTTGGAGATTCCGGACGTGCATTTCGGACGTGGACCGTTCGGCAAGTTGCACGTGCGGTTCGGCAAGGCCGCCCACATGTCCGGTCCCCGGCCGCGGTGGGTGCCGATGCTGGACGGGCTGGATGTTCTGTTGCGCTGGTTCCTGGCCGATGTGCGCCGCAAGTTCCCGGACTCGCCGGTGCTGTTCGCCGACGAGTCCGGCGGCCCATTGCATCGTGGCACGATCCGCAACCGGTTGCGGTATTTGATGGAGCTTGAGGGCCGACCGGTCGCGGAGCGTTTCAGCCCGCATGCGTTGCGCCGTGCCTGCGCGACCCACAACTACGAGCGTGGTGTGGATCTGGTTGCGATTCAACAGCTTTTGGGGCATTGGACGGTGAGTTCGACCATGCGGTATGTGCGGCCGTCGGCGACGTTCATCGAGGACGCCTACCGACGCGCGGTCACCTCGACGCTGGCCGAGTTGAGCGGAGAGGACGGGACGGGATGAAGATTCGATGGCGGTTGCGGATGGCTGCGGCCCAGCGCGAGGTGTGGACTGGCACCGAGCTGCGGCGGCTACTGGCTGAGCGGGCGGGTCTGGAGTTGTCGGCGGCGTCGGTGTCGGCGCTGTTGACCAAGGAGCCCAGCCAGATCAAGCTCTCAACGCTGATCGCGTTGTGTACCGCGCTGGACTGCACCCCAGACGACCTGTTCGAGGTCGACACCACCCCAGTCGAACAGCCCGCGGCCCCTCCGCGCCCGGTCGCCTCGGAGCCGAGGACCGCCACCGCGCGGGGCCGGTCGATGCCGCCGATGTAAACCCCACGGAGATCTCGGAATGGGTTGCGGCTGATGGGGAAACGGCAACGGGACTGCCTCGACTGCGGAGCGCCGGTGGGATACATCGGCCGCGAGCACTGCTGCCGATGCACCCGCCGGTTACGGGCGCAGGCGGCCAAGGCGCGATGCCCGGGCTGCGGTCGAGACCGGATGCTGCTGCCGGAGACGGACCGGTGCGTGCTGTGCTCACGCCGCTGCCGCGAATGCGGCGGGCAGATTCGATTCCGCGGTAAGACAATGTGCCGCCCATGCCAGAAGCGGGCCGCGCTCGCCGACGCGAAGTCGCCGTGCCCGCGTTGCGGAAAGCCCGGCTATCTGCGGGCTGCGACCGGGTGGTGTGGCTCGTGCTCCCGGCCCGGCCCGGCAAAGGATCCGCCCCGCATCTGTGCGAGCTGCGGCGAGTTGCGCCGCCACGCCGGGCGCGGCATGTGCGGGCGATGCTGGCAGCGCCACCCAAACCGGCCATTCGTGCGCGGCGAGACACTGGCCGCCCGGCTCACCGAACCACCGGACTGGCTCGACGACTTCGTCGCGCATCTGGCCGCCCACCACTGCCCCGGTCGCGCCTGCGTGCTGATCACCACGCTGTCTCGGCTGCTCGAAGACGAACACCCCAACCACCCGCACAGCGTGCTCGAGCGGGCCCGCCGACCCGGCCGGTCGATGGGGTCACTGGCACGTGCCCTCGAGACGTTCTTCACCCAGCGCGGCCTGGCGATGGCCACCGACCAGGACCAGCGGCTCGCCGCCGGACGGCGCAAGAAGCGGATCGACGGCGCACCAGCCGGGATGCGCGCCGCTGTCGCGGTCTTCGCCGAGTCCATGCTGCGCTCTCGTGATCGGGCTCGGCGTGCGGGCACCCGGCCCCGTGCCGACCGAACCATCGAGTCAGCGTTGGCCATTGTGCGCGACCTCGCCTGCTTCCTCGATACCCAACGCGGCAAGCAAGATTGGGCACTGGTGGACGTCGCCGATATTGAGGCGTTCCTCGCCGAGTTGCCGAACACCCGAGCGCGACGTCTGACTGTGTTGGGCCAGTTCTTCCGGTTCGCCCGCAATCGCCGCCTGGTGCTCGTCGACCCGACGCGAGGAATTTCGGCCAAGCGGTACAGGGGATTTCGTGGCCGCACCCTCACCGTCACGCAACAACGAACACTGTTTCGCCGCTGGAGCGCCGGCCCCGCGTCGCATCCGCACGAGGCCCTCTTCGGGCTCCTTGCCATATTGCACGGTGTCTCCAGCCGTGAGCTGCGCTTGCTGGAGGTCGACCACATCGACGCGAGTGATCGCACGATCCGCCTCGGCAAGCGCCCACACCCGGTGCCGCTGGACCCGGTCAGCTGGACCGCTGTGCAACGCAGTCTCGATCACCGCGACACCCTGCGCACCAACAACCCGCATGTGATCGTCACCCGCGGTACCAAGGCCGACCGGCGACCGGCGTCCGAGGCGTATATGGCTCATCTGCTCGATCCGTGTGGCCTGCCACCCAAGATGCTGCGCACGACCCGGCTGGCCGATCTGGTCAATACGATCGACCCGAAACTCGTCGCGGCAGCGTTCGGGATGAGACCCGAGGGAGCGATGATCTACCTCGCCGATCACCTCGACGATGGCCGACTGCCCGACCGGCTCGCCGAACCCCGATAAGTGCGAACGTGTCACGTTTCGACGCCACTTCCGCACAGGTTCGCACGAACAAGTGCGCTTTGGCGAAGGGCAGGTTGGAGGTCAGGATCAGCGAGGCGTGTTCGTATCGGCTGGAGACCAGTTGAAAGAACAGGTTGGCGGCGTCCTGCTCGAAGGGGATGTATCCGACCTCGTCGATGACGAGCAGTCCGATGCGCCGCAGTTTGACCAGCTCGGCCGGCAGCCGCCCGGCGTTGTGTGCAGCCTTGAGGCGGGCCACCCAGTCCACCGCGGTGGCGAACGCGATGCGATGTCCGGTTTGGGCGGCCTTGACCGCTAATCCGATGGCGAGGTGGGTTTTGCCGGTTCCGGGCGTTATCAACAGGTAGCAACACGCTCGAATCTATGTATGCGACAAAGGGGTTGATGCTGGGCAAGTCATCGTTGTTGCCGGTTAATCGGCGGGTGTTCTTCGACGTGAAGGAACGGCAACGATGGCGTACCCGGTGGCAGTGTCTCCTGCGGATGGGCAGCGGACCTGGACTGTGCTGGGTGAGGACTACGCAACGGTTGCTCCCGTTGAGGAGTGGATAGAAGCTCATCGGCACCTGTGGTCGCCGAACACGGTGCGTGGCTATGCGACCTCGTTGGCGCAGTGGTGGAGCTTTCTTGAGCAACGCGGGCAAGCCGACGATTGGCGCGATGTCGGTGTCCCAGCATTCACAGCGTTCCTGTCCTGGCAGCGCAATGGCCGCACGGTTAAACATCGACTGGCTGAATCGGACCCGGCTCCGAGCGCTGCAACACTGGAAGTTCGCCTGGCAGCATTAATTTCGTTCTACCGCTGGCATCAGGCAGTGTTCGGTGTGTCGGTGGCGGGACGGCTACTGCGAGGAACACCGCGCCACCGACCCGCCCGAGGCTTGCTCGCCCATCTTGATGCGCGCTCGGCGCTGGCGGCATCGTCATTGGTGCGCGTGCGACGCGACCGACGCAGAGACAGACCTCCCTTGCTGCTACCCGAACAGATCCAGGCGATCTTGGATGGCTGCGCGGTCTTCGATACCGAGTTCGGATCGTGGCAAGGAAACCTGCGAGACCGGTTCGTGTTCGCTCTGCTGGCCGAGACCGGGATGCGTCTCGGGGAGGCGTTGGGCCTGCGGATCGGCGAGTTCGTGCTCGGCCGCGGCGGCACTGCATATGTTGAGATCGTGCCGCGCTCGGATAACCCGAACGGGGCGCGGGTGAAGATGATGCGACCGCGGCGGGTCTATGTCAGTGCTGATTTGGAGCGGCTGTTCGCTGACTATCTCACCGATATTGTTTGCCGGGCAGCCGAATCCGGTATCGGTCTGACGGACACGCGTCCGCTGCTGGTGAACGTTGCGCGGCCACCATTGTTGGCCGCTCTGCGTGAGACGACGGTACGGGAGAAAGTCGCGGCGCTGCGTCGGCGCGGCATCGGGCCACCCGGGTGGACGCCGCACTGGTTTCGCCACACTCATGCGACTGCCCTGTTGCTGGCGGGGACCCCGGAGTGGGTGGTATCCCGGCGCCTCGGTCACGCCCACGTGCAGACCACTCTTGACCTCTACGGGTGGGTCCGCGATGACGAGGCACTGCAAGCGGCGGCCAACTGGGCTTCCTATGCCAGCAGCTGGCGAGTGGCCGAATGATCGACGAGCGTGGGCATCTTTACCTGCGAGGAACCGAACACCTCGACCCGATCTGGCGACTCTGGGATGGGCTGCCGGCGCAGTGGCGGGGCCCGATCCTCGGGCCTGGCATCGAGAACTGGCCATCGATTACCGAGAATGACTGGCCCCGACTGGATCTGAGCGGATTACCCGACCCCTTTGCCGCAGAGCTGGCGTGGATGGCGTACTGGCAGGCCGGTGACGGCACCCGCGTGTCGGTGCTGGCGATGGCGCAGCTGGCCAACATCATTCGGCGGGCCGTCGCCCAGGGCCGTGCTTTCCCCGCGTCGATCCGGGAGATGGATTACAACGCCGCCGCGGCGTTGCAAAGCTGGTTCTATGCCAGCCGGGGCAAACGACTGCCCTCACCCCGAGGCCGCGGCCGAGTTCACGGTCTGTTCGGCTTCGCACGACACGCGCTGATCGCCGCCTGTCACGTCGGGCCGTGGTGGCAACTGGACTTCTGGCACCCACGTTGCGATCCGCGGATCCCACTGACCGACCGTGAGCCGGTCGCCAACTACGGCTGCTCACCCGGACACATCCAATTGCCCTGGCTGCGGGCCGCGATGAAGTGGCACCTGGGCACGTCGCTGGAATCCGGGGTGCTGCGTTGGACCACGGTCAGCCAGGAACGGATGCGAAGCTTCCGCCGCTTCGACAATTGGCTGACCATCAGCCTCGACGACCCGACCGACATCCTGGCTGACCCTACGACAGCGGTCGAGCAGGCGGCTGCATTCGCGCGGTGGACTGCGGTGGCCGCCAACCGCGTCACCCGCGAATCCGACACCCGCCACCTCGGAAGACCGGTGCCGATCCGGGGTATCAATGACGACCTGAGAGCCGTGGCAGGATTACTGGATTTCGTCGCCGGCAACCCTGGCGAATCGCGTGCCGTTCTTGGGCCCGGGCCTTGGCAACGAGTGACCGCCGCACATGCCTCTAGCTGGTTCGGCCGAGTCACTCGGGTACCGCATCAACGCGGTTTCAACGACGCGAACTACATCGACGATCACGCGCTCGCCCAGATCACCGCGGCGCTGCCGTTGATCGGATTGCCACGCACCGAGCAGATGACCATCACCCGCGGCGATGGCACCACCATCACCGCCAGTGGGCTTGATGACCCGCAAGCGATGCGGATGATTCTGCTGCAGATCCTCACCGGCCGTCGGGCAAGCGAGATCCGCACCTGCGACTTCGATTGCCTCTCCGCCGCCCCGAGAACCACCGCAACCGGCGACGATGAGGATCGAACGCTGAGCAGGTTCCGCTACGCACAAAGCAAGATCGACGTCGCACCAGACACCATCCTCGTTGACCGTGAAGTCACTGAAGTCATTGCCGAACAACATCGTTGGATAAAAACCCAGCACCCCGACAGCAGCAGACGCTTCCTGTTCGCTCGGCGTCTGGGCAACCGCCGCGGCGACAAACCCTATCCGGCAGGAACCTACAACTGGGTGCTGCGCACCCTTAGCGACCTGGTTCGAATCACCGACGCCAAGGGTCAGGTCGTGCGGTTGAGCCACACGCACCGTTTCCGTCACACCCGGTTGACCCGGCTGGCTGAACTCGGTCTGCCGGTCCACGTGCTGCAGCGCTACGCCGGGCACGCCACCCCGACGATGACCATGCATTACATCGCCGCCCGCGACGAGCACGCCGAGCAGGCATTCCTGGCCACCGTCAAGCTCCGATCCGACGGCACCCGCATCCAACTCTGCAGTGACGACCACGACAGTCTGCATCTATTCCGCCGCGCAGACCGGTTCCTGCCCAACGGGTGGTGCATGCTGCCACCGCTGCAGTCCTGCGACAAAGGCAACGCCTGCCTGACCTGCTCAGTGTTCGTCACCGACCACACCCACCGAGACGTGCTCCAACGTCAACTCCGCGAAACAACCGACCTGATCGACCGGGCCACAACGGAATTCGAGCAACGCCACGGCCATCCCATGCCCGAGGACAACGTATGGCTCATTCGACGCCGGGCTGAACACCACGCCCTGAGCCTGCTCCTGGCCACCCTCAACCACGCGCCCGACGCCGCGGCCCACGGCAAGAGTACCGCCTGTCATCAACCTAGTGCTGCGCCAGTTCCGCTGACTCTCGATCTCACTCGCCACCGCAGGAGCACCCGATGACCGACTCTAGAGAACGCCGAATCACCGCCCTCGCCGAAGCAGCGAAAGTCAAGTCTCAGAACAAAACCCGAGACGCCGAACAGGCCATCCGCCGACTGATCAAACGCGGCGACCCGATCACCTTTCAAGCCGTGCAACGCGAAGCGGGCGTCTCCCACGCCTTCCTCTACAACCATCCCGACCTTCGCAAACGAATCGAGCACCTGCGTGGCACCCGCCGCAAGGCCCCCGCCGAACAGCCCGCCGACACCGACAGCACACTCGTCCTCACGCTGACTCGCCAGATCGCTGAACTGAAGAAACAGCACCGCCAGCAACTGCAAGCACTCCGTGACGCCCTCGAACGAGCGCACGGCGAGAACCTCGACCTACGACGTGAACTTGCCCGCCGCGGCAACCACCCCTCAACCAACGTCGCATCAATCGCAACAACGTCTTGAACAGGCAGAATGCGGCCAACCGGATTTCGAACCCGCGATAACGGG
>NZ_JCALDR010000020.1:0-109409 GCF_059812965.1 Mycobacterium sp. NGS29 | reverse complement strand
TTATTCGCTCGACCAGAATTAGCATAGGCAAGGCTGCCCTAATTTCGCAAGCACCGATTGCGTAGTGTTGTCGACGTACCGAGCCGGAAAGATCGTGACGGCCAGGTACGACACTCGGTAGTAAGCCGGAGTACGCTGGTACCAACGCTCAGGAGATGAACTATGGCCAAGCTGACGCGGCTGGGGGATCTGGAACGCGCAGTCATGGATCACTTGTGGTCTATGGCCGAACCCCAGACCGTACGCCAGGTGCACGAGGCATTGTCTGCGCGCCGCGACCTCGCGTACACCACCGTGATGACCGTGTTGCAGCGGTTGGCGAAGAAAAATCTCGTCTCTCAGATTCGCGACGACCGGGCACACCGCTACGCTCCTGTGCACGGCCGCGACGAACTGGTCGCCGGACTGATGGTCGACGCCCTGGCCCAGGCCGAGGACTCCGGCGGCCGCCAGGCCGCCCTGGTGCATTTCGTCGAGCGGGTCGGGGCCGACGAGGCCGATGCGCTGCGGCGCGCCCTGGCCGAACTGGAAGCAAATCACCGCAATTCGCCATCTGCTGGACCTCCGGCCGACGACTAAGGGAGAATTACAGCGTGTCTGCGCTGGCCTTCACCATCCTTGCGGTGCTGCTGGCTGGCCCGACACCGGCTGTGCTGGCCCGTGCGTCCTGGCCGCTGCGCGCTCCCCGGGCCGCCATGGTGCTCTGGCAGGCCGTGGCGCTGGCCGCGGTCCTGTCCACCTTCAGTGCCGGTATCGCGATCGCCAGCCGATTGCTGATGCCCGGCCCGGACGGCCGTCCCACCGCCGGCATCCTGGACGCCGAGGGGCGGCTCGGCTGGCCGCTCTGGGCGGCCTACGTCGCCGTTCTCACGCTGACCGTGCTGGTCGGCGCGCGCTTGATGGTGGCTGTGGTGCGGGTGGCCATTGCAACGCGCCGCCGGCGCGCCCATCACCGGATGGTCGTTGACCTGGTCGGGGTCGGACGTGACTCGGCCCGGTGCACTCAGACCCGCGACCTGCGGGTGCTGGACGTCAAGCAGCCACTGGCCTACTGTCTGCCCGGCGTGCGCAGCCGCGTGGTGGTCAGCGAAGGGGCGTTGAACACCCTCACCGACAGCGAAGTCACCGCCATCCTCACCCACGAGCGGGCCCATCTGCGTGCCCGTCACGACCTGGTCCTGGAGGCATTCACGGCTGTACACGCCGCGTTTCCGCGGCTGGTGCGCAGCGCCAACGCTCTGGGCGCAGTGCAGCTGCTCGTCGAACTGCTGGCCGATGACAGCGCGGTACGCGCCACCGGACGCACTCCCCTGGCGCGGGCGCTGGTCGCCTGCGCATCGGGGCGCGCACCGTCGGGTGCGCTGGCTGCCGGCGGCCCGAGCACCGTGGTCCGTGTGCGGCGGCTCTCCGGCCGGCCGAACAGCCTGCTGTTGTCGGTGACGGCCTACCTGGCCGCCGCGGCGGTGCTGGTGGTACCGACCATCGCGCTGGCCGTACCGTGGCTGACAGAACTACACCGGCTGGTCAGCTTCTGAGCCGAACCCACCCCGGGAGTGCCGCAGGTCCGCTGTGTCACAGTGTGATCCGAATGGCTTGCGGGCGCCCTAGTTCGCCAACCTGGAGAGGCAGGACATGAGTTCATCGGATTCGCCGACCGCGACCGCCCAGATCGGAGTGACCGGCCTGGCGGTGATGGGTTCGAACCTGGCCCGCAACTTCGCCCGGCACGGTTACACCGTGGCGCTGCACAACCGGTCGGTCGCGAAAACCGATGCGCTGCTCAACGAACACGGCTCCGACGGCGAGTTCGTGCGCACCGAGACCATCGCGGAATTCCTTGACGCACTGGAAAAGCCGCGCCGGGTCATCATCATGGTCAAAGCCGGAGAGCCGACCGACGCCGTCATCAACGAACTCGCCGACGCCATGGAAGAAGGCGACATCATCATCGACGGCGGCAACGCCCTCTACACCGACACCATCCGTCGGGAGAAGGCGATTCGCGAACGCGGACTGCACTTCGTCGGCGCCGGCATCTCCGGCGGCGAGGAGGGCGCCCTCAACGGCCCGTCGATCATGCCGGGCGGGCCCGCCGAGTCGTATGAGTCGCTGGGCCCGCTGCTCGAGGAGATTTCCGCCCACGTCGACGGCGTGCCGTGCTGCACGCACATCGGCCCCGACGGCGCCGGTCATTTCGTCAAGATGGTGCACAACGGCATCGAATACTCCGACATGCAGCTGATCGGCGAGGCCTACCAACTGCTGCGCGACGCGCTGGGCAAGTCCGCCGCGGAGATCGCCGACGTCTTCGACGAGTGGAACAAGGGCGATCTGGACAGCTTCCTGGTGGAGATCACCGCCAAGGTGTTGCGCCAGACCGACGCGAAGACCGGCAAGCCGCTGGTCGACGTGATTGTCGACGAGGCCGAGCAGAAAGGTACCGGTCGCTGGACCGTCAAGTCAGCTTTGGACCTCGGGGTACCGGTCACCGGCATCGCCGAGGCGGTGTTCGCCCGGGCGCTGTCCGGGTCGGTGGCCCAGCGCAAGGCGACTACCGGACTGGCTTCGGGGGACCTGGGCGACAAGCCCGGCGACGCAGCGCAATTCATCGAGGACGTCAAGCGGGCCCTGTACGCGTCGAAGATCATCGCCTACGCGCAGGGCTTCAATCAGATCCAGGCCGGCAGCGCCGAGTACGACTGGGACCTCACCCCCGGTGACCTGGCCACCATCTGGCGCGGCGGCTGCATCATCCGGGCCAAGTTTCTCAACCGGATCAAAGACGCCTTCGACGACGACCCCGACCTGCCCACGTTGATCGTGGCGCCGTATTTCCGGGACGCGATCGAGGCCGCCATCGACAGTTGGCGGCGCGTGGTGGTGGCTGCCACGCAACTGGGTATCCCGATTCCGGGGTTCTCTTCGGCACTGTCCTATTACGACGGTCTGCGCACCGAACGGCTGCCGGCCGCGCTCACCCAGGGTCTGCGCGACTTCTTCGGGGCGCACACCTACGGACGGACCGATGAGGAGCCCGGCAAGAAGTTCCACACCCTCTGGAGTGGAGACCGAAGCGAAGTTCCTGCTTAGCGAGTAACTAAACGATGAGATTTCTCGACGGGCACCGTCCGGCGTTCGACCTGACCTACAACGACGTGTTCATCGTGCCCAATCGGTCCGAGGTCGCCTCGCGGTTCGACGTCGACCTGTCCACGGTGGACGGCTCCGGAACCACCATCCCGGTGGTGGTCGCCAACATGACCGCGGTCGCCGGTCGGCGGATGGCCGAGACGGTCGCGCGCCGCGGCGGCATCGTGATTCTGCCGCAGGACCTGCCCATCCCCGCCGTTCAGCAGATGGTGCAGTTCGTCAAGGGCCGTGACCTGGTGCTCGACACCCCGGTGACACTGACGCCCGACGACTCGGTGTCCGACGCGCTGGCGTTGATCCACAAACGTGCCCACGGTGTCGCGGTGGTGGTCTTCGAGGGTCGCCCGATCGGCGTGGTGCGCGAAGCGTCGTGCGCAGGTGTGGACCGGTTCACCCGGGTGCGCGACGTCGCCGTCACCGACTTCGTCACCGCACCGGAGGGCACCGAACCGCGCAAGATCTTCGACCTGCTCGAACACGCCCCCCTCGACGTCGCGGTGGTGACCGCCGCCGACGGCGCGCTGGCCGGCGTGCTGACCCGCACCGGGGCGATCCGCACCGGCATCTACAGCCCGGCCCTGGACAGTGCGGGCCGGCTGCGGATCGGCGCGGCGGTGGGCATCAACGGCGACGCGGCCGCCAAAGCCCGGGCCCTGGCCGAGGCCGGAGTGGACGTGCTGGTCATCGACACCGCGCATGGACATCAGGCCAAGACCATCGAAGCGATCAAGGCGATCGCCGCGCTGGACCTGGGGGTGCCGTTGGCGGCGGGCAATGTGGTGTCCGCACAGGGCACCCGCGACCTGATCGAGGCCGGTGCCGGCATCGTCAAGGTCGGGGTGGGGCCCGGAGCGATGTGCACCACCCGGATGATGACCGGCGTGGGCCGCCCGCAGTTCTCCGCGGTGGTCGAATGTGCCGCTGCGGCAAGACAATTGGGCGGACATGTGTGGGCGGACGGCGGCATCCGGCATCCGCGTGACGTGGCGCTGGCGTTGGCCGCCGGTGCGGCCAACGTGATGATCGGGTCGTGGTTCGCCGGCACGTACGAATCCCCCGGCGACCTGATGCGCGACCGCGACAACCAGCCGTACAAAGAGAGTTACGGCATGGCCTCCAAGCGGGCGGTGGTGGCCCGGACCGGCGCGGACAGCCCGTTCGACCGGGCCCGCAAGGCACTGTTCGAGGAAGGGATCTCGACGTCGCGGATGGGGCTGGACCCGCAGCGCGGCGGGGTCGAGGATCTGATCGACCACATCACCTCCGGCGTACGCAGCACCTGCACCTATGTGGGCGCGGCGAACTTGGAGGAGTTGCACGAGCGAGCCGTGGTCGGCGTGCAATCGGCCGCCGGGTTCGCCGAGGGGCATCCCTTGCCCACCGGCTGGTGATCGGCCTGTGACAAATCCCGGCACTCTGATCAGCGTGCTGGCCATCCTGGGGCTGACCCTGGGGACGGCGATATTCGTCGCGGCGGAATTCTCGTTGACCGCCCTGGACCGCAGCGTCGTCGAGGCCAACGCCCGCAGCGGCGCCACCCGGGACCGCTTCATCCGGCGGGCGCACCGCCGGCTGTCGTTCCAGCTGTCGGGCGCGCAACTGGGCATCTCGGTCACCACGCTGGCCACCGGTTACCTGATCGAGCCGTTGGTGGCCGACCTGCCGCACCCGTGGTTCGACGCGGTGGGAATGCCGGACGAGGTGGCCAACACGGTCACGGTGATCCTGGCGCTGCTGGTGGTCACCTCGGTGTCGATGGTGTTCGGCGAGCTGGTGCCCAAATACCTGGGGGTGGCCCGGCCGCTGCCCACCGCGCGGGCGGTGGTGCTGCCGCAGTGGTTGTTCTCATTCCTGTTCACCCCGGCGATCCGGCTGACCAACGGTGCGGCGAACTGGATCGTGCGTCGACTCGGCATCGAGCCCGCCGAGGAACTACGCTCGGCCCGCACTCCGCAGGAACTGGTCTCGCTGGTGCGCACCTCGGCGCGCAGCGGCTCCCTGGACGACGTCACCGCGGCGTTGATGCACCGCTCGCTGCAGTTCGGTGCCCTGACCGCGGAGGAGCTGATGACACCCCGGTCCAAGATCGTGGCCCTGCAGACCGACGACACCGTTGCCGACCTGGTTGCCGCCGTCGCAGACACCGGCTTCTCCCGATTTCCGGTGGTGCGCGGCGACCTCGACGAGACGGTCGGCATCGTGCACGTCAAACAGGCGTTCGCGGTGCCGGCCGGCAAGCGCGCCCAAACTCTGCTGACCACGGTCGCCAAGCCGGTCCCGGTGGTGCCGTCGACGCTGGACGGCGACGCGGTGATGGCCGAGATACGCGCGAACTCGTTGCAGACTGCGATGGTCGTCGACGAGTACGGCGGCACCGCGGGGATGGTAACCGTGGAGGACCTGATCGAAGAGATCGTCGGCGACGTCCGCGACGAACACGACGACGCCACCCCGGACGTGGTCGCCTCCGGCGACGGCTGGCAGGTCTCCGGCCTGCTGCGCATTGATGAAGTGGAGACGGCCACCGGGTACCGGGCCCCGGAGGGCCCGTACGAGACGATCGGTGGGCTGGTGCTGCGCGAGCTCGGACACATCCCGGAGGCCGGCGAGTCGGTCGAACTGCCCGCGTTGGACCGCGACGGCCTGCCCGATGCCTCGGTGCGCTGGCAGGCCAAGGTGGTCCAACTGGACGGCCGCCGCATCGACCAGGTCAAACTGTGGGAGGTGGGCCAGGTGCCGGATGACCGGCAGGAAGCCGGCTCGCAGCGGGGCACCCTATGAGCTCCCTGCTGGCGGTGCTGCTGGCGATCCTGCTGATCGCCCTCAACGGGTTCTTCGTGGGCGCCGAATTCGCGTTGATCTCGGCCCGCCGCGACCGCCTCGAGGCGCTGGCCGAGCAGGGCCGGGCCAGCGCGGTGACCGTAATCCGGGCCGGTGAACAGTTGCCGGCCATGCTGGCCGGAGCCCAGCTGGGCGTCACAGTGTCCTCACTGCTGCTCGGCCGGATCGCCGAACCGGCGGTCGCTTCGCTGCTGCGCAGCTGGCTGGGGCTGACCGGCATCCCCCCAGCGCTGCTGCACACCCTGGCCTTCGTCATCGCGCTCGCCCTGGTGGTGACCCTGCACGTGTTGCTGGGTGAGATGGTGCCCAAGAACATCGCACTGGCCGGCCCGGAACGCACCGCAATGTTGCTGGTGCCGGCGTATCTGCCTTACGTGCGGCTGGCACGGCCCGTCATCGTGCTCTACAACAAGTGCGCCAACGCGATCCTGCGGCTGTTCGGCGTGGAGCCCAGGGATGAGCTCGACAGCACGGTGTCCACCGTGGAGCTTTCAGAGATGATCGCCGAGTCGCTGTCCGAGGGTCTGCTCGACCAGGAGGAACACGTCCGGCTGACCCGGGCGCTGCGGGTCCGCACCCGGGTGGTCGGGGACGTGGCGGTGCCGCTGGCCAGGGTGCACGCGGTGCCGGTCAGCGCGCCCGGATCCGGACCCACCATCGGCGCGATCGAACGGGCGTTGGGCCAGACCGGTTACTCCCGGTTCCCGGTGGTGGACGGCGACGGCAACTACCTCGGTTACCTGCACATCAAGGACGTGTTGGCACTCGGCAGCGATCATCCGGACACCGTGATCGATCTGGCGCTGGTCCGCGCCCTGCCGCGGCTACCCGGATCGTTGAACGTGCCCGATGCGCTGTCCCGGATGCGGCGCAGCAACAGCCACCTGGCGCTGGTGACCGCCGGCGACGGAGCGGTGGTGGCCATGGTCGCGCTGGAGGATCTGGTGGAGGACCTGGTCGGCAACATGCGCGACGACGCGCCCCGCGACTGAGCGGCCGCGGATCGCTCGCTCAGCGCGCCATCACCTGGTCGCGCAGGTCGCCCAGGCTACGCTCGTCGAGTTACCGCTCGGTAGTCTGACACCAGTGAATTGGGTCCAGAACAAGGCTGCGCGAGGGTGTCGAGGGGCCGGCAGTGGCCAGTACGGAGGAGAACGATGACTGATCGGGTTACCGAAGGCAACCTGCGTGTCGCCCGGGTGCTCTACGACTTCGTCAATAACGAGGCGCTGCCCGGCACCGGCATCGACCCGGACAGCTTTTGGGCCGGCGTCGACAAGGTGGTCACCGACCTCACCCCGCGCAACCAGGAACTGCTGGCCATTCGCGACGAGTTGCAGGCCCAGATCGACCGGTGGCACAAGCAGCGGGTGATCGCGCCGCTCGACGGCGAGGCCTACCGCCAGTTCCTCACCGAGATCGGCTACCTGCAGCCCGAACCGGACGACTTCACCATCACCACCTCCGGTGTCGACGACGAGATCACCAGCACCGCGGGCCCGCAGCTGGTGGTCCCGGTGCTCAACGCGCGCTTCGCACTGAACGCCTCCAACGCGCGCTGGGGCTCGCTGTACGACGCGCTGTACGGCACCGACGTCATCTCCGAAGCGGACGGCGCCGAAAAGGGGACGAGCTACAACAAGGTGCGCGGCGACAAGGTCATCGCCTACGCCCGCCAGTTCCTCGACGTCGCCGCGCCGCTGGCGTCGGGCTCCTGGTCGGAGGTGACGGGCCTGAGCATCGAGGACGGCCGGTTGCAGCTCGCCACCGGTTCGGAATCCACCGCACTGGCCAGTCCGGAGAAGTTTGTCGGATATTCCGGCGAACTCGGCTCCCCCAGCTGGTCGGTGCTGCTGGTGAACAACGGCCTGCACGTCGAGATCCTGATCGACCCCGAGTCGCCGGTCGGCCAGACCGATGCTGCCGGCATCAAGGACGTGGTGCTGGAGTCGGCGATCACCACCATCATGGACTTCGAGGACTCGGTGACCGCGGTCGACGCCGACGACAAGGTGCTCGGCTACCGCAACTGGCTCGGCCTGAACAAGGGTGACCTGTCGGAGAAGGTCAGCAAGGGCGGCGAGACGTTCACCCGGACCCTCAACGCCGACCGCACCTACAGCACCCCGGACGGCTCCGGTGAGCTCACCCTGCCCGGCCGCAGCCTGCTGTTCGTCCGCAATGTCGGGCACCTGATGACCAACGACGCCATCGTCGACACCGACGGCAACGAGATCCCCGAGGGCATCCAGGACGCGTTGTTCACCGGTCTGGCCGCGATCCACGGCCTGCGCACCGGGGACGACAACGGGCCGCTGCAGAACAGCCGGACCGGCTCGGTGTACATCGTCAAGCCCAAGATGCACGGGCCCGACGAGGTCGCGTTCACCTGTGAACTGTTCAGTCGCGTCGAGGACGTCCTCGGACTGCCGCAGGGCACGCTCAAGGTCGGCATCATGGACGAGGAGCGCCGCACCACGGTCAACCTCAAGGCGTGCATCAAAGCGGCCGCCGATCGGGTGGTGTTCATCAACACCGGCTTCCTGGACCGCACCGGCGATGAGATCCACACGTCCATGGAGGCGGGTCCGATGATCCGTAAGGGCGCCATGAAGAACAGCGTGTGGATCAAGGCCTACGAGGACGCCAATGTCGACACCGGCCTGGCCGCGGGCTTCAAGGGCAAGGCCCAGATCGGCAAGGGCATGTGGGCGATGACCGAACTGATGGCCGACATGGTCGAGCAGAAGATCGGCCAGCCCAAAGCCGGCGCCACCACCGCGTGGGTGCCCTCCCCCACGGCCGCCACCCTGCACGCCATGCACTACCACGCGGTGGATGTGTTCGAAGTGCAGAACGAGCTCGAAGGCAAGAAGCGCACCACCATCGACGAGCTGCTGACCATCCCGCTGGCCAAAGAGCTGGCCTGGGCATCCGAGGAGATCCGCGAGGAGGTCGACAACAACTGCCAGTCGATCCTCGGGTACGTGGTGCGCTGGGTCGAACAGGGCGTGGGATGCTCCAAAGTTCCCGACATCCACAACGTGGCCCTGATGGAGGACCGCGCCACCCTGCGCATCTCGAGCCAGTTACTGGCCAATTGGCTGCGCCACGGCGTGATCACCCGCGAGGACGTCCGCGCCAGCCTGGAGCGGATGGCGCCGCTGGTGGACAAGCAGAACGAGGGCGACCGGTCCTACCGGCCGATGGCACCCGACTTCGACGACAGCATCGCCTTCCTGGCCGCCCAGGAGCTGATCTTGTCCGGCGGTCAGCAGCCCAGCGGTTACACCGAGCCGATCCTGCACCGCCGCCGGCGGGAATTTAAGGCCCGCGCGGGTGGGTAGGCACAGCAGACCCGACCCCGAGGATTCGCCGCTCGACGAGGATCCGGCGCCCTTCGACGAGGCCACCGCGGAGGTGGCTGAGGAGACGCCACAGCCCCCGGGATTCGTCGACGACCCGGACGACCGCGGCTACCCGGAGGACGACTACTACGCGCCGTTCTCGGTGCAATCCCAGCCGGAGTTGCGTCCCGAAGATCGTCCAGATCCGCCGTTTCCGCCGGAGACCCCCGCGGACGACTACCCCGACTTCGGCACCCGCCCGACCGATGCGCAGTCGTCGGACTCGGAACTGCCGGCGACGCCCCCGCCGCCGCTGTTCAGCGCCGGCCAGCGGGGCGTCAACGACTGGCAGGGCGGACACCGCAGCAGCGGCGGGCGGCGCGGGGTGAGCGTCGGCGTGATCGTGGCGCTGGTCAGCGTCGTCGTACTGGTCGCCGGCGTGATCTTGTGGCGCTTTTTCGGCGACGCGCTGTCACACCGGTCCCACACGGCCGCCGCCGGGTGTGTAGGCGGTAAGGACTCGGTCGCCGTGCTCGCCGACCCGACGATCGCCGACCCGGTGAAGGAGTTGGCCGACAGGTTCAACGCGCAGGCGGGCCCGATCGGGGACCGCTGTGTCACGGTGACGGTGAAACCGGCCGGATCCGACGCCGTCATCAGCGGGTTCATCGGCAAATGGCCGAGCGAGCTCGGCAACCAGCCGGGCCTGTGGATCCCGGGCAGCTCGGTCTCGGCAGCGCGACTGGCCGGGGCCGCGGGCCAGAAGACGATCAGCGACAGCCGGTCGCTGGTGACCTCTCCGGTCGTGCTGGCCGTCCGTCCCGAATTTCAGCCGGTGCTGGCTAAACAAGACTGGGCGGCCCTGCCCGGCCTGCAGTCCAACCCCAACTCGATGGCCGCCCTCAACCAGGCGCCGTGGGGCTCCCTGCGGCTGGCGATGCCGATCGGCGGCAACGGCGACGCGTCGTTCCTGGCCGGTGAGGCGATAGCCGCTGCGTCGGCCCCCGCGGGTGCGCCCCCGACCGCCGGGACCGCCGCGGTGCGCACTCTGATGGCCGGTCAACCCAAACTGGCCGACGACTCGCTGAACGAGGCGTTCACTGCGCTGCTCAAGTCCGGGGATCCGGCGTCCGCGCCGGTGCACGCAGTGGTCACCACCGAGCAGCAGTTGTTCCAGCGCGGTCAGTCGACCCAGGATGCCAAGAGCAAGCTGGCCTCCTGGACCCCGCCCGGACCGGTCCCGGTGGCCGATTACCCGACGGTGCTGCTCAACGGCACGTGGTTGTCGCAGGTCCAGACGACAGCGGCCAGCGCCTTCGCCCGATTCCTGCACAAGCCCGAGCAGCTGGCCAAGCTGGGTAAGGCCGGTTTCCGCGCGAACGACGTCAAACCGCCCAGCAGCCCCGTCACCAGCTTCGCGGCACTGCCCGGCACCCTGTCGGTCGGCGACGAGGCGACACGCGCCACGCTGGCCGACACCATGGCCACACCGTCGGCCGGACTGGCCGCGACGATCATGCTCGACCAGTCACTGCCGGTCGACGACGGCGGCGGCAAGACGCGGCTGGCCAATGTCGTGGCGGCCCTGAACACCAGGATCAAGGCGCTGCCGCCCACCGCGGTGGTGGGACTGTGGACATTCGACGGTCACGAGGGGCGCTCGGAGGTGGCGGCGGGACCGCTGACCGACCCGGTGAACGGCCAGCCCCGGTCGGCGGCGCTGCAGGCGGCGCTGGACAAGCAATTCTCCTCCAGCGGTGGCGCGGTGTCGTTCACCACGCTGCGCATGATCTATCAGGAAATGCAAGCCAATTACCGCGCCGGGCAACAGAATTCGATCTTGGTAATCACCGCGGGACCGCACACCGACCAGTCCCTGGATGGACCTGGCTTGCAGGAGTTCATCCGGTCCAGCGCCGACCCGGCCCGGCCTATCGCAGTCAACGTCATCGACTTCGGTGGCGACCCGGATCGCGCCACCTGGGAAGCCGTCGCCAAACTCAGCGGCGGCAACTACCAGAATTTGGCCACCTCGGCCGGCCCGGAACTGGCCACCGCGGTCAACGACTTCCTGAGCTGAACGCTTCTCACCGGGTGACCGGCTCCGGTGCCTCGCCGAACCGGGCCAGCACCATCGTCGCGGAGACCGCGACGGCGAAGCCCAGGATGACCACCCAGCCCAGGCCGGGGCGGGCGCTGTCGCCCAGCCATACCACCCCGACGAGTGCGGGCGCGATCGTCTCGCCGACGACCATCGCCGCCACCGTCGTGGTCACGGACCCGCGTTGCAGCGCGGAGGTGAGCAACAGGAACGCGACCAGGCCACCGGCACCCGCCGCGTACAGCGCCGGGTTCGCGTAGAACGCGAGCTTGGTCGGGTTGGTCACCTCGATCAGCCGCACCCCGACCTCGACGACGCCGAACCCGGTGCCGGCGCCGAAGCCGAGCACCAGCGACCGTGCCCGGTCGCCCAACCGGCTGGTCAGCGCGCCCCCGAGCAGCACCACCGCGACCACCACCAGCAGCGCCCAGCCGAGCCCGGCGGGGGCGCGCCGATAGTGCCCCGGCCCGGCCGCGAGCGCCAGCATCGCGAGGCTGACGCAGACCACGCCGATGGCTGTCCACTCGACCGGCGACAGCCGCGCGGACAGCATCCACGCCGCGACGATGCCGGTCACTGCGATCGAGGCGGCCAGTGCCGCGGCCACCACATAGATCGGCACCAGCCGCAGCGCCGCCACCTGCAGCAGAAAGCCCAGACCGTCCAACCCGATACCGGCGAGATAGCGCCACTGCCGCAGGGCGCGAAGCACCAGCATCGCGTCCACCCCGGAGTTGCCGCCGGGTTCGACGGCCCGGGTCGCTGCGGCCTGCAGTACCGTCGCCGAGCCGTAACACACCGAACAACCGAGCGCGAGCAGGAAACCGATCAGCACCCCTCGACACTACGAGGACATACCATCGGTTGCTGACGCAAGGAGGGTGATGACGATCAACTTCACGCCGGATCCAGCGCTGTACCCGTTCGAGTCGCGCTGGTTCGACAGCTCCCGGGGTCGGATCCACTACCTCGACGAAGGGGACGGCCCACCGATCCTGTTCTGCCACGGCAACCCGACCTGGAGCTTTCTCTACCGGGACATCGTGGTGGCGCTGCGGGACCGGTTCCGCTGCATCGCACCGGACTACCTCGGTTTCGGGCTGTCCGAGCGCCCGCCCGGATTCGGCTACCGGATCGAGGAGCATGCCGGGGTGGTCGGCGAACTCGTCGACCATCTCGGCCTGGACGGCTTTGTGACCATGGGTCAGGACTGGGGCGGCCCGATCGGCATGGCGGCCGCGGTCGACCGGGCCGACCGGGTGCGCGGCGTGGTGCTGGGCAATACCTGGTTCTGGCCCACCGACGTGCTCAGCACCAAGATCTTCTCCCGGGTGATGTCGAGTCCGCCGCTGCAGTATGCGATCCTGCAGCGCAACTTCTTCGTCGAGCGGCTCATCCCGGCGGGCACCCAGCGCCGCCCCGACGCCGCGGTGATGCAGCACTATCGCGCCGTGCAGCCCGACGCCGCCGCGCGGGTGGGCGTCGCCCGCATGCCCAAGGAGATCCTGGCCGCCGAACCGCTGCTGCAGCGGCTGGCGCGCGAGGTGCCGGCCCGGCTGGGCGGCAAACCCGCACTGCTGATCTGGGGCATGAAGGACTTCGCCTTCCGGCCGGGGCCGTCGCTGCCCCGGATGACGGCGGCGTTCCCCGATCACGTGCTGGTCGAGCTGCCGGCGGCCAAGCACTACATCCAGGAAGATGCGCCGCAGCGGATCGCGGCGGCCATCGTGGAACGCTTCGGTTAGGCGAACGCCTCGATCGGCGGGCAGGAGCAGACCAGGTTGCGGTCGCCGTAGGCGCCGTCGATGCGCCGCACCGGCGGCCACACCTTGGGCCGGAACGCCTTGCCCAGCGGGTACGCCGCCTCTTCGCGGGTGTAGGGGTGGTCCCAGTCGGAGGCCACCAGGCATTCGGCGGTGTGCGGGGCGCCGCGCAGCGGATTGTCGTCCACCGGCCACTCCCCTCTGCCGACCCGGTCGATCTCCCCGCGGATACCGATCATCGCCTCACAGAACGCGTCGACCTCGGCCAGGCTCTCGCTTTCGGTCGGCTCCACCATCAGGGTGCCGGCCACCGGGAAACTCATGGTCGGTGCGTGAAAACCGTAGTCCGCCAACCGTTTGGCGACGTCGTCGACGGTCACGCCGGTGGCCTTGGTGATGCCGCGCAGGTCCAGGATGCATTCGTGGGCGACCATGCCGTTCTCCCCGGTGTAGAGCACCGGGAAGTACTCGTCGAGCCGGCGGGCGATGTAGTTCGCTGAAGCGATCGCGGTCAATGACGCTGCCCGCAGCCCGTCGCCGCCCATCATCCGGATGTAGGCCCAGCTGATCGGCAGAATCGAGGCCGACCCGTACGGCGCCGACGACACCGGATGCCCCTGGGGAAGTTCCGGAGCGTACGGGTGACCCGGCAGGAAGTCCGCCAGGTGTGCGCGGACCGCGACCGGACCCACGCCGGGACCGCCCCCGCCGTGCGGAATGCAGAACGTCTTGTGCAGGTTCAGATGGCTGACATCACCGCCGAACCTGCCCGGCCGGGCCAGGCCGACCAGCGCGTTGAGGTTGGCGCCGTCGACGTAGACCTGGCCGCCGGCGTCGTGCACGGCCGCGCAGATCTCGGCGATGTCGTGCTCGTAGACGCCGTGCGTGGACGGGTAGGTGATCATCAAAGCCGACAACCGCTCGGCGTGTTCGCTCACCTTGGCGCGCAGATCGTCGAGGTCGACGTCGCCGTTCTCGTGGCAGCCCACCACGACCACCCGCATCCCGGCCAGCGCGGCCGAGGCGGCGTTGGTGCCGTGCGCGCTGGACGGAATCAGACAGATGTCGCGGTGCGGCTCGCCGCGGCTGGCGTGGTAGTCGTGAATGGCCAGCAGGCCGGCGTACTCGCCCTGCGAACCCGCGTTGGGCTGCAGCGACACGGCGTCGTAGCCGGTGATGTCCACCAGCCAGCTCTCCAGGTCGGCGATCAGCCGGCGCAACCCCGGGGTGTCGGAGGCCGGGGCGAAGGGATGCTGACGTCCGAATTCCGGCCAGGTGATCGGCTCCATCTCGGCGGCGGCGTTCAGTTTCATGGTGCATGAGCCGAGCGGGATCATGCTGCGGTCCAGGGCGATGTCCTTGTCCGCCAGGGTGCGCAGGTAGCGCATCATCGACGTCTCGGTGCGGTATTCGCTGAATGCGGGGTGGGTCAGGAAATCCGAGGTGCGCGTGCCGATGTCGGTCCCGGCTGATGGCCGGGCCGACACGCCGAGCGCCGCCAGCACCACGGCCACGTGCGTGTCGGTGGTGGCTTCGTCGCACGCTATCGACACGTGGTCGGCGTCCACCCGCCACAGGTTGATGCCGTCGGCTTTGGCCGCGGCCACCACCTGCTCGGCACGGCCGGGTACCCGGGCCAGCACCGTGTCGAAGTAAGTGTCGTGCACCAGCGCGGCACCCAGGGCCGCGGCGATGGTGTCGGCGTGGGCGTGCACCCGCCGCGCGATTGCGGTCAGGCCCTCGGCGCCGTGGTAGCTGGCGTACATGGCGGCCATCACCGCCAGCAACACCTGTGCGGTACAGATGTTGCTGGTCGCCTTGTCGCGGCGGATGTGCTGTTCGCGGGTCTGCAGCGCCAGGCGGTACGCGACGTCGCCGTCGGCGTCCACCGACACCCCGACCAGCCGTCCGGGCAGCTGCCGGGCGTGCTTGGTGTGCACCGTCAGGTATCCGGCGTGTGGGCCGCCGAATCCCATTGGCACGCCGAACCGTTGGGTGGTGCCGAACGCGACGTCGGCGCCGATCTCGCCGGGCGGCGTCAATAAAGTCAGCGCCAGCAGGTCAGCGCCGACGGCCACCAGCGCTCCGCGGTCATGGGCCTGCGTGACCAGGGCGCTCCAATCGGTGACCCGGCCGCTGGCTCCCGGCAGTTGCGCGATGACGCCGAAGAACTCCCCGTCGGGCAGGCCGTCGCGCAGGTCCGCCGTCACGATCTCGATGCCCAACGGCTTGGCCCGGGTGGCCAGTATCGCCGCGGTCTGGTCGAACACGTCGGTGTCCACGGCCAGGCGGTTGGACTGACCCCGGAAGGCCCGGTGCATCAACGTCATCGCCTCGGCCGCCGCGGTGCCCTCGTCGAGCATCGACGCGTTGGCGATCTCGAGCCCGGTGAGGTCGGTGACCATGGTCTGAAAGTTCAGCAGCGCTTCCAGCCGGCCCTGGCTGATCTCCGGCTGGTACGGCGTATAGGCCGTGTACCAGGCCGGATTCTCCAAGATGTTGCGCAGCAGCACCGGCGGGGTGAACGTGTCGTAATAGCCCTGCCCGATCATCGACACCGCGACGGTGTTGCTGTCTGCCAGCGCTCGCAACTCGGCGAGCGCCTCCGACTCGGAGGCCGCGGCCGGCAGCCGATCCAGTCCCGGCGCAGCGCCCGATTCGCTCAGCTTGTCCAGGATGCCGGACGGGACCGCCTTGGCGGCCAGCTCGTCGAGCGAGTCGACACCGATGATGGCGAGCATGGTGGCGACGGCGTCGCCGTCCGGGCCGATGTGCCGGTCTGCGAAGGTTTGGTGGAGCACAGCGGGAATCTCCTGACATGGGGGACGCGACCAAGGTCCTCCCCCTCTGTCCTCACCCGAGTGCCGGGCGCCTGAGAGATTCGGCGGCTACGCCTTTCCCCATCGGCGGGTGTGGGGGTGGATCCCGCACCGCTTTCCAGAGGCATCGTTGTCTGGCGCGGTCCGGGTGCCTGAGAGGTTGACGGAGAGGTGTTGCTCCTTCGGCGTCTGTAGCTGGCGGCCACAGAGCTCTCCCGCGCGAGAGCGATGCGGGTACCAGTTTACTGCGCGCGGTTTGAGCGCGTCAGCCGATCTTGCGGTCGCGGTGTTTGCGCCGCGAAGCCAGCTCGTCCTCGGGGGCGGCGATCGACTCGCCGCCGTCGGCGCGCTCGCCGGGGAAGTCGGCGATCACACCGGTCAACTCGCGCATCGCACCCGAGACGGCGATCCCGAACACGCCCTGGCCGCCCTGCAGCAGGTCGACGACCTCTTCGGCCGAGGTGCATTCGTAGACGCTGGTGCCGTCGGAGAACAAGGTGATGTTGGCCAGATCCTGCACGCCGCGCTGCCGCAGATGGTCGACCGCGACGCGGATGTTGTGCAGCGAGATCCCGGTGTCCAGCAGACGCTTGACGATCTTGAGGACCAGGATGTCCTTGAACGAATAGAGCCGCTGGCTGCCGGATCCGGCCGCGCTGCGGATCGAGGGCACCACCAGCGAGGTACGTGCCCAGTAGTCCAGCTGGCGGTAGGTGATGCCGGCGATCTGGCAGGCACTCGGCCCACGGTAGCCCACCAACTCGTCCGGCACGGAGTCGTCGGGGAACAGTCCGGGCTGCACCGGTTCGCCGGCCACCACCGGCTTGGATCCGGTAGCCGGGTGATCGGCAAGGTCAAGCTGTCCTTGACGTGGCTGCTCGCTCACGGTGCATCCTCTCGCCGATCGCGCTGGTGGTTCAAAGCTGCGTCACTGACTGCCCCAACAGCCACGTTATTCTCAGGCCCGAGTGTGCTAGAGCATACGCCGTTCGGTGGCTGCCGTGCTGTGGGTCCATCATCAACTCGTCATCAAAGTATGGCGGCCGCCCGAAGGACTGAGTGATATCCGGCAGGCGTGTCGACAATCCGTTGTGTGATATGAGACGCATCCGTGATCTCGGGCGGGTACCCGATCACGTCGCCTTGAAATCGTCGGGCGACACGCTGTCGAGAAACTCTTTGAATTTCTCCACCTCGTCCTCGCGGACGGGGCTGCCGCCCTCTTCGTCGCTTTCATCCGGAATCAGCAGACCGGCTTGGGCGAGCACCGACTCCTCGACATAGATCGGCACGTTGACGCGCAGGGCGATCGCCACCGAGTCCGACGGCCGGGCCGACACCTTGATGTCCCGGTCGAAGATCAAGTCCGCGTAGAAGGTGCCTTCCTGCAGATCGACGATGCGTACCTCTTTGAGCGAATGCCCAAGCGCGGCAATCAAATCCCTGATCAGGTCATGGGTGAGCGGGCGCGGGGGTTCGACACCCTGTTGCTCCAGGGCGATCGCGGCGGCCTCCGACTGACCGATCCAGATCGGCAGGTACCGGTCACCGTTCGTCTCGCGCAGCAGCAGCACCGGCTGATTCTGCGGCTGCTCGACACGAATGCCGACAACACGAACTTCACCCATCTGTGTCTGCCCTCCGCACGCCGCTGCCGTCGAAGGTGAAGTCTAGTCCTCAGCGATGCAGTACGTCGCGAACGGCCGACTTGATCAGCGAGGTGTGCAGCGTGATCGCCAGTGCGGCGACTTCGCGCGCCAGCTCGTCGGCCCGGTCCCGCGCGCCGGCTTTGCCCGCCTTGACCAGCGGCCCGGCGATCTGGGCGATCAGGTCCGATTGCCGGTCCGCCGCGGAGCGGAACGCACGCAAATGCCTTGGCTCCACGCCGTAATCGGCGAGCGCACGCGCACACTGCAGAATCACCACCGCGTGCTCGTCGAAGAATCCGCCTGGGCCGGTGGTGATGACCCCCGCCTTCAGCAGGGCGGTCAGGGTGCCCTCGTCGACGCCCGAACGGTCCAGCAGATCGTCGCGACTGAGCCGGACGGCGGTGGGTGAGACCGCGGCCGGCTCCGGGCCCGAGTCGGTGCCGTCGCCCGCCACCGACACCAATCGCGGTACCGCGTAAGGAGATCCGACCGCCGGCAGCTCCCCGTCGGGCTGGGCGTCGAGCTGTGCCCGGATCACCTTCAGCGGCAGGTAATGGTCGCGCTGGGCGGTCAGGATGAAGCGCAGCCGCGCGCAGTCATAGGCGGTGAATCTCCGATAACCCGACGCCGCGCGTTGCGGCGTCACCAGCCCCTCGGCCTCCAGGAAACGAATCTTGGAGATGGTGACATCGGGGAAGTCCGGTCGCAGCAGGTCCAGGACCGCCCCGATCGACATCCCGGAAAGTGCCGGGCTATCGGGTGCGCTCACTAGCCGCCGGATCCCCCGTCGTCGTCACCCTTGGGTCCGGTCAAGAAGACCAGCCGGAACTTGCCGATCTGAACTTCGTCACCGTTGGCCAGCACCGCGGAATCCACCGGTTCACGATTCACGTAGGTGCCGTTGAGGCTGCCGACGTCGACGACGTTGAATTCCGAGCTTTCCAAGCGAAATTCGGCATGGCGACGGCTCACCGTGACGTCATCGAGAAAGATGTCGCTGTCGGGATGCCGGCCGGCAGACGTGATGGCCTGGTCCAGCAGGAACCGGGACCCGGCGTTGGGCCCGCGTTTGACGACCAGCAACGCCGACCCGGCCGGGAGCCCCTCCACGCCCGACACCGAACTCTCGGTACCCGCCTGCGCGGGTGCGTCCAGTTCGTTGAGGAAGTCGGCGCGGAAGACCGAGGTGGTCTCCACCGTGACTTCGTCACTCTGCTCGTTATCCGTCACCCGCTGCTCCTCACTGGCCGCTGTGGCGTCCATATGCCGGCGTAGTACGGGCCGTAGCTCGGCCCGCTTCCCACTCGCATTTACCGCTTGTACTGCTGTCTACCGCTTCACGTCCGTGCTGCCTTGACCGTACCGCGCACAGGTTGTCGATGTGGCAACCACCTGCAGGATCGTAAGCCCCGCACCCCGGCTTGTTCTACATCCGGCGCGCGACCCGCGATCCGCCCCGAAACTGGGAGGTTAGCAACCGTCATTCGGCCAGCGTGCCGCGGTAGGCCTCAGCGTCGAGCAGACCGGCGATAGCCGAGTCCAGGGCGGCGACGTCGGCGCTGCCCACCTGGAGTTCCAGCAGCCAGCCGGCGCCGTACGGGTCGGAATTCAGCAGCTGCGGCGTGCCGTCCACATCGCCGTTGACCGCAGACACGGTGCCCGACACCGGCGCATACAGATCGGACACGGATTTGGTGGATTCCACCTCACCGAACGAATCTCCGGCGCGCAGTTCGGTGCCCACGTCCGGCAGCTGGACGAAAACCACGTCACCCAGTGCCGACTGCGCGAAATCGGTGATCCCGACCCGCACGGTGTCTTCCCCGCTGCGGCGCACCCATTCGTGTTCGGCGGTGTAGTGCAGATCGGAGGGGATATCGGTCACGGTGATCCTGTTCTGGTCGATGGCCGGGGCTGCTTCACTTGACGGGCTGAGCGTATTGGCGCGTTTTCGGTGGCCGCAAGGTGGTCACCTCGACGTGGTCGGACTGCTGCACCGACATCCGTCCGCCGACGCGTTTGACGCTGTCCTCCGCACCGCCCGGAATGTTCATCGCCGCCGCCAGGGTCGGCGGATCACCAATGGCCAGAAGCGAATACGGCGGGGCGAAAGCTTTGTTGTCGATGGTCAACGAGCCGGCCGAGCCGACCACCCAGGTGTCGACGCCGACTCGCACCGACTGCTGCGCGTCGTTGATCTGGATGGCCTCGGCGCCCGCGGCGCGCAACTCGTTGATCACGTCCAGCATCACCTCCGGCGCCACCCCGGGGCCGGGGTCGTCGATCCTGATGGTGACGCCCGGTCCGGTCGCACCCACCGCGCCGACCAGGATGGACAGCGCGGCCAGGCGTGCCTGGGCGTTCTCGATGGCGGCCTGATCGGTGTTGCCCGACGCCTGCAACCTGTTCAGCGTGTTCTGCAGGTCGGCGACTTCGGTGCTCAGCGTCGCCTCCCGCTGCCGCAGCGAATCCAGCAGCACCAGCAGGTCGGCGGGTCGGGCGGTTTCCAGGGAGTCGCCGGACTCGTTCTGCCGGACCTGGGTGACGATCGCGACACCCAGCACCAGGCACAGCAGCACGGCCAGCGTGCCGAACGCCAGGCGGGACCGGCCGGCCTTCGGGCGCCGCCGGCCGTCCGGGGGCAGCTCGTGCCGCCCGCGGTGCGCAGCCTCGGGCGACTTCGCCTCGTCCTGGCTCACCCACACCTCATCTCAGAGCTCAAGTCACGCCCCGAACAGTCGGCGGCGCAGCGCGGCTGCGTTGCCGAAGATCCGGATGCCCAGTACGACGATGATGGCGGTGGACAGCTGAGTGCCGACGCCCAGTTGGTCGCCGACGTAGACGATCAGCGCCGCCACCAGCACGTTGAACACGAACGAGACGACAAAGACCTTGGGGTCGAAGATGCGTTCCAGGTAGGCACGCAATCCGCCGAAGACCGCGTCCAGCGCGGCGACGACGGCGATCGGCAGGTACGGCTGGATCACCTCGGGAACACTGGGGTGAAACACCAGGCCCAGCACGATGCCGATGGCGACGGCGGCGATTCCGATCATGCCGGCAGATGACTTCTCACTTGACTTTCCTTACGGCCCAATCTGGTTGGCGAACGTGACCTCCCGGACAGCTCCGGCCGGCAGCGCTAGACCGTCCCCCACGTTGACGTTGACGCCCACACCATAGGAGACCTCCAGCAGCCTAAGCCGACGCAGTCCGGGACTGCGATCGAAGGCGTCCCGCATCGCCTTCGGGGGCCCGATCGCCACGATGGTGTACGGGCTGGTGGTCGGGTTGTTGTCGACCAGGATCGCGCCGCCGGCTTGCCGGATGGTCACATTGGGGCCGATCCGGGCGCCGTCGATCGAAATCGCTTCGGCGCCACTGGCCCACAACGAGTTGACGACGAGTTGCAGGTCGCGGTCCAGGATGATCTGTTGCCTGCCGCTCACCCGCTGCTTGGAGGCGTCGGACAGGTTCGGTCCGGCGCCGGGGTCGGTGACGGTGACGGTCACGCCCGGGCCGATCACCGCGGTGCTGGCGGCGGCCAGGCTCAGCGCGTCGAGGCGGGTCAGCAGACGTTGCCCCTCGGCGTCGTCGGTCAATGCGAGCCGCTGCACCTCGTCGACCTTCGCGGCCAGCGCGCTGCGCTGCCGGAACAGCCGGGTCGCGGCGGACTGCGTGGACCGGACATTCGCGGTTAGCAACTGCTGAGCCGTCCGCACCCCGGGCGCAACCGAACGGGCCTGGGCCACGGCGGCGGCGAACACCGCGGCGACCAGGGTCGCTGCCAACGCCTGCCACATCCAGCCGAAAGCTCGGGCGCGGTGGGTTTCCGGCGCGCCGCTGCGCTCGCGTGCGGCGGCCGCAGCCGCGTAACCGGGGTCCAGATGCTCCGACAACAGGGCGCGGAGCAGCGAGGGCACCGGGATACGTTTCGGGCGGGATGTGTGCGCGCTCAGGCCGGCGTTGGGGTCGTAGCCCCCGAGCAGCCGATCGGGCTCAGTCATGCTCCTGCCTTCGGGTCGGCTGCAGCGCGGCTGACCTTCGGCATCGTGCGCAGGACCAGCACCACCTGCACCAGGTACAGCACGAACGCCCACAGGTACATGTACATGCCCCAGATCAGAAACGCCCACCCGCAGTACCCCACGACCCGGCTCCACAGCGCGTCCCACTGACCCAGCAGGACCAGCGGGAAACCGCACATCAGGGCAAAGGTCGCGGCCTTGCCCACATAGGAGACCGGCAGCGCCGACAGGCCGCGGCTGCGCAGCAGTGGCAGGGTGGCGGCCAGCAGCGCGTCGCGGCCCACCAGCGTCAGCACGAACCACCAGGGCGCTATCCCGCTCAGGGCGAACACGATCGGGACGGTGACCATGTAGAGCCGATCGACGGCCGGGTCCAGCAGCGCCCCCAGCCGCGACGACTGGTCCAGCAGCCGGGCGATCTTGCCGTCCGCCCAGTCGGAGAACCCGCTGAACATCAGGATCGCCACCGCCCAGCTGTGGATATGGGCGACCAGCATCAGATAGATGAAGACCGGAATGAGGGCCAGCCGCACGATGCTCAGCACATTGGGCACCGTCAGCACCCGATCCTGTGCCAACCCAGGCTCCATGAGCCGTGACCTTAGCCCGCCGACGATGCCGTCCGCACGCGGAGGGTTGAGGAGGTGGGCGATGCAGCCGGGCCCGCCGACGATGCCGTCCGCACGCGGAGGGTTGAGGAGGTGGGCGATGCAGCCGGGTCCGCCGACGATGCCGTCCGCACGCGGAGGGCGTGTCTAGCCGGAGCTCAGCGGAAGACGCCGGGCAGGCTCAGCGTGGACAGGGTGTCGTCGGACAGCGGGTTGTCGTTGACCATGTAGGTCCACGTCGACGTCGGCCGGGCGAGCTTGGACAGGTCCAGCCCCTGCTCGTCTTCGAGGATGTTCGCTGTCTCGAACGTCTGCTGCGCCGCCTCGATCGCATCGGCGGCCAGCGAGGCGAACGCATCCACTGCCATCCGGTGGAACTCGTCGAGCGGATTCTGCCGACCCAGTGCCCGCAGGTGGATGCTCTCCCGGATATCGGCCAGATACGCGAGGTGATCAGCCCAGCCGCGGTCGAGGTGATAGAGCATGATCAACCGGCAGATCTTCTCCAGTCGCTCCTCGGAGAGATCTTCGGCCAGCTCCTTGTATCGCTTGGGGGCCAGCTCCTCGAGTTCCTCGCGCGCGGTCGCGTCGCGCAGCAGCGTGTTCCGGCGATCGACGATGATCGCCCGCTGCTGGGCGATCAGCTGGTTGTAGCGCCAGGTGTTGGCGTGCACGTCGAGCATCCGGCCCTCGGCGACCCGCTGCGCGTGATCGAGCAGTCCGGCCGCCTTCGGACTGACGATGCGGCCGTCTTCGTCGGTCTGCATCGGCAGCTTGTTGTGGTCGAGGTTGGCCGACACCACGTCGTCCTCCCAGCTGGAGAAGAATACCGACGAGCCCGGGTCACCCTGGCGTCCCGCGCGGCCCCGGAGTTGGTTGTCCAGCCGCTGGGTGTGGTGCCGGCCGGTGCCCACCACGTGCAGGCCGCCCAGTTCCGCGACGCGGTCGTGGTCGGATTCGTCGGATCCGCCCAGCCGGATGTCGGTGCCCCGGCCGGCCATCTGCGTCGACACGGTGACCACGCCGTGCTTGCCGGCCTCGGCGATCACCTGCGCCTCTTCCGCGTCGTTCTTCGCATTCAGCAGCACCGCGGGAACGTCGCGACGCAACAGCCGCTCGTGCAGGTCCTCGGATTCGGCGACGTCGCGGGTGCCTACCAACACCGGCTGCCCGGTCTTGTGCACCTCGGCGATGTGCTCGACGATCGCGTCGTTCTTGGCGGCCGCGGTGATGTAGACCCGATCGGATTCGTCCTCGCGGATATTGGGTGTGTTCGGCGGAATCGGCGACACACCCAGCTTGTAGAACTGACGCAACTGCTCACCGGCGGCCAGCGCGGTGCCGGTCATGCCACACACTGTGGTGTACCGGTTGATCAGCGCCTGCACGGTGATGGTGTCGAGCACCTCACCGGTCTCGGTGGTCTCGATGCCTTCTTTGGCCTCGACGGCGGCCTGCAGACCGTCGGGCCAGCGCTGCAGCTGCGCGATGCGCCCGCGCGAGGAGTTGATCAGGTGCACCGCGTCGTCGCGCACGATGTAGTGCACGTCGCGCTGCAACAAGACGTGCGCATGCAGGGCGACGTTGATTTCGGTCAGCGTGGTGCCGACGTGTTCCTCGGAGTACAGGTCGATTCCGCCGAGCGCCTTCTCGACCTTGCGGGCACCCGATTCGGTGAGATGGACGTTGCGGCTGTCGGAATCGGTGTCGTAATCGGTCTCCGGGTTCAACCGGCCGACCAGGTTGATGATTTCCACCCGCGGGGTCTCGCGGTGGCTGGTGCCGGCCAGGACTAGCGGTACCAGCGCCTCGTCGACCAGTACCGAGTCGGCCTCGTCGATCAGGGCGACGTCCGGATTCGGGGAGACCAGGTCCTCGACGTCGGTCACCAACTGGTCGCGCAGCACGTCGAACCCGATCTCGTTGACCGAGGCGTAGGTGACGTCGCAGTCGTAGGCCGCGCGGCGGTCCGCACTACTGGACTCCGCGGTGATCCAGCCGACCGTCAGGCCCATCGCCTCGATCAGCGGACCCATCCATTCGGCGTCCCGGCGGGCCAGATAGTCATTGATGGTCACCACGTGCACATGTCGGCCGGCCAGCGCGTACCCGGCCGCCGCGATCGCACCGGCCAGCGTCTTGCCCTCACCGGTGGCCATCTCGATGACGTCCCCGGCGAGCATGCGCAGCGCACCCAGCAGCTGGACGTCGAACGGGCGCAACCCGGTTGTCCGCTCACCGGCCTCCCGGGCGATCGCCAGGAACTGGGGGATGTCGTCGGAATCGGCGAGATCGTCGAGGTTGAGCAGTTTGGAGGCCTTGCGCAACTTTTCGTCGCTGAGGTCGGCGGCTTCCTTGTCGTAGTCCTCGGAAGCCGTCACGACCTCCATCGAGCGGCTGCGGTCCTTTTCGGTGCTGGCGCCCAGCAGACGCCAGAAGCGGCCGCTCAGACGGCCGGGTTGGGAACGGGTGGTCTTAGGCACAGCCCAACGGTACGCGGCGGCATTTACGCCAGGTTGGAGCGGCGCGGGTAGGCGACGCTGGGATCGGTCAGGACGTTGACGACCGAAGGCAGCCCGCTGGCGAAGGCGCGGTCCAGCGCAGGGCGAAGCTCGGCCGGTGCCGAGACCAGTTCGCCGTGCGCGCCCAGGGCACGGGCCACCTCGTCGTACCGGGTGCCCGGACGCAGTTCAGCCACTACCGAGTAGCCGTACAGCGCCTCCATCGGGTGTTTCTCCAAACCCCAGATGCCGTTGTTGCCCACCACCGACACCACCGGCACGTTGTGCCGGACCAGGGTGTCCCATTCCATCCCGCTGAACCCGAACGCGCCGTCGCCCTGCAGCAGCACCACCTGCCGGTCCGGGTGAGCGAGCTTGGCCGCCAACGCGTATCCGGGACCCGAGCCCAGGCAGCCGAACGGGCCGCTGTCCAACCAGCAGCCCGGCTGGTAGCTGTCGATCACCCGGCCGGCGTAGGAGCCGAAATCTCCGGCGTCGATGACCACGATCGCGTCGCGATCCAGCAGCGGGGCCAGCTCGGCGTAGACGCGCATCGGGTGCAGCGGGATGCGGTCTTCGGCGAGTTCGGCCTGTTCCAGGTCGCGCGCGGCGGATTCGGCCAGCCGCAGCTCGTCGATCCAACTCTGGTGCCCGGTCGCGCCGCATCCGGCCAGCGTCGACAGGATCGCGTCGAGGTCGCCGTACAGCTCGGCGGCCACCGGGCGCGGATGGCCACGCTCCGGGCGGGCCCGGTCGGCCACCACCAGCTGGGTCTGCTCGCCGAACACCTTGCCGAAGCCCAGCCGGAAGTCCATCGGGACGCCGACGATCAGCGCCACGTCGGCGCCGCCCAACGCTTTCGAACGAGCCCGGGAGAACGCCAGCGGATGGTCGGCGGGCACCGCGCCGCGGGCCATCCCGTTCATCAGCACCGGAATGCCCAGCTGCTCGGCGAGGCGCAGCAGTGCGATCTCCCCGCGACCCCACCAGACATTCGTGCCGGCCATGATGACCGGCCGCTGGGCCTTGGACAGCAGGTCGGCTGCCCGGTCCAGCGCGTCGGTGTCGGCGCTCGACGGTTCCGGCAGGTCGAACAGGGCACCGACGCGCCCGTCGTCGTCGGCCATGGAGAACACGTGATCCATCGGGAAGTCGACGAATCCCACCCCCGACGGTGCGCCCACCGCGGCCCGCAGTGCCTGGTCGACGAGCCGGCCCGCGTCCTCGGCTGACTGGGCGGTGGCAGCGAAACGGGTCAGCGGCGCCACGAAAGGCACATGGTCGATCTCCTGCAGCGAACCCATTCCCCAGCGCAACGCCGGTGCCCGGCCGCCCAGCACCACCAGCGGGGACTGATTCTGCTGCGCGGCCGCCATGGCGCTCATGCCGTTGGTGATACCCGGCCCCGCCGTCAACGCGGCCACACCCGGCACCCGGGTCACCTTCGACCAGCCCTCCGCGGCGAACGTCGCGGTCTGCTCGTGGCGGGTGTCGATCAGCCGCACCCCTTCGTCGCGGCAGCCGTCGTAGATCGAGAACAGATGCCCGCCGGACAGAGTGAACATCGTGTCGATGCCGCTGGCCTTGAGCCGGCGGGCGATGAGCCGGCCGGCGTGGACGGTGGGTGGAGCTGCGGTGCTCATCCCGGCAGCCTAACCGCCGCGCTCGGGTACCTTCGCGGGGAAGTACGCGTCGCGTGCCAGCCTGCTAGGAGGCGTCGAAGTTGGACAAGAAGCCGTTCCAGCCGTCCATCGACTGGTCTGCGGCACCCCTGGACTCCATTGAATGGCTCGCACTTGCGTGGCTGATCAGTGCGGCCTGCATCGTGACAGTGGTGGTCGTGCTGCGATATGCGACCGTGTGGGGCCGGCAGTTCTGGCGGATCACCGGCGACTACTTCACCGGCCCGCACGCCGTCCGCGTGTGGCTGATGCTGGGCGTGCTGCTGATGATGGTGCTGTTCTCGGTGCGGCTGGACGTGTTGTTCAGTTACCAGGGCAAGGATCTGTACGACTCGCTGCAAACCGCGTTCGAAGGCATGGGCGCGGGAAATGCCGCAGTCACCCGTTCCGGCAGGCACGGCTTCTATATGTCATTGCTGCACTTCAGCGTGTTGGCCGCCATCTTCATCGGGCGGATCCTCCTCGACATCTATCTGACCCAGCGGTTCGTCATCGGATGGCGCATCTGGCTGACCGCCCGGCTCACCGACGACTGGCTGGACGGCCGGGCCTACTACCGGGACCTGTTCATCGAGGAGCCCATCGACAACCCCGACCAGCGCATCCAGCAGGACGTCGACGTCTTCACCGCCGGCGTCGGCGGCACCGCGAACGCACCCGGCAACCAGGCGCAGGGGATGTTGCTGTTCGGTGCGGTGCATGCGATCGCCGCGGTGATCTCGTTCGCCTCGATTCTGTGGAACCTGTCCGGACGGCTGGAAATTTTCGGTGTCGGGCTGCCCCGCGCGATGTTCTGGATCGTGCTGGTCTATGTGGTGGTGGCGACCGTGGTGGCCTTCCGGCTCGGCCGGCCGATGATCTGGCTGAGCTTCTCCAACGAGAAGCTCAACGCCGCATTCCGTTATGCCCTGGTGCGGTTGCGCGACGCGGCCGAGGCGGTGGGCTTCTACCGCGGCGAGGGGGTCGAACGTGCGCAGCTGTGGCGGCGCTTCACGCCGATCATCGACAACTACCGTCGGTACGTCCGGCGGACCATCATCTTCGACGGCTGGAACTGGACGATGGGCCAGTCGATCGTCCCGCTGCCCTGGGTGGTGCAGGCACCGCGGTTGTTCTCCCGGCAGATCACCTTGGGCGACGTCGGGCAGACGGCGAGCGCGTTCACCCACATCGAGGGCGGCCTGTCGTTCTTCCGCTACAGCTACGACAGGTTCGCGCCCTACCGCGCCGCGATCATCCGGCTGCACGGACTGGTGGACGCGAACCAGAAGGGTCGCGCGCTGCCGTCGGTGCTGGTGCAGCCGAGCCGGGACGCAGTCGTCGAACTCGCCGACATCGAGGTGCGCAGTCCCGCCGGGGACCGCCTGATCGACCCGGTCGACGTGCAGCTCGATCGGGGTTCGTCGCTGGTGATCGTGGGCCAATCCGGGTCGGGGAAGACGACGCTGCTGCGTAGCCTCGCCGAACTGTGGCCCTACGCTTCGGGCACGTTGCGCTGCCCGGCCGGTGAGAACGAGACGATGTTCCTGTCCCAGTTGCCCTACGTGCCGCTGGGCACCCTACGCACCGTAGTGAGCTACCCGAATGCACCCGACGACGTCGCCGACGACACGCTGCGCGAGACGCTGATCAAGGTCGCGTTGGCGCCCCTGTGCGATCGGCTGGACGAAGAGCGCGACTGGGCCAAGGTGCTCTCCCCCGGTGAGCAGCAGCGCGTCGCGTTCGCCCGCATCCTGCTCACGAAGCCGAAGGCGGTATTCCTCGACGAGAGCACGTCGGCTCTCGACGAAGGGCTGGAATTCGCGCTCTACCAGCTGCTGCGTAGCGAACTGCCGGATTGTGTGGTGGTCAGTGTGAGCCACCACCGGGCCGTCGAGTTGCTGCACGAACGCCGGCTGGAGTTGCTGGGCGGCGGCCGGTGGCGGCTGGGCCCGGTGGATCAGGAGCCCGCGCAGGTCTAGGTCGTCGCCGCCGCGGCCGCGTGCGCTCCGGCGCGGCGCCCGAAGAAGGATCCCTCACCCAACTGCGTCCCGCTGGCGTATCCCTTGCCGTCCTGGGCGATGTTGGAGGCGCTGGCGCCGGCGGCATACAGACCCGGGATGACGCTGCCGTCGGCGCGCTGCACCTGCCCGTCCAGGGTCACCGCCAGGCCACCGATGGTGAAGCCGGAGTACATCGCCCGCCCGAGCGACAGGTCGAACACCGCCCAGGGACTCTTATCTTGTGCCGCAAGGTATTCCGGCTGCTTGTGAAACTCCGGGTCGTCGCCCTTGGCGGCGAATTCGTTGTAGCGCTGCAGCGTCGCGGCGAGGTTGCCGGCGGGGATGCCCAGCGCTTCCTCCATTTCGGCGATCGTCTCGTAGCCGTCCAGGAACTTGATCAGCGGCATCTCGGGCATCTGCATGTGTGCTTCGTCGACCACCAGGTACGCGGTCTGCTCTGGCTGTTCGAGGACGAACGCCGAGGTACGCGAGTGATAGGAGTCCTCGGCGACGAACCGCTTGCCCTCCTTGTTGACGATCACCCCGGTCAGCAGGATCTCCGGTGGATAGGCCGCCGCGGTGATGAACAACTCGTCCATGAATTTGGTCGCGCCGCCTGCCGAGACACCCAATCGGATACCCAGGCCGTCGTCGTTGGGGTTGCCCAGGATGTAGGGCGCGACCATCCCGTGGTGTTTGGTGCGCCGTTGCTGGCCCAGGGCGGGCGTGTGACTGGCGACCATGTCCGGGTTCATCGCGAAACCGCCGGCGGCGATCACCACCGCCTTGGCCCGGACGGCCCCGGTGTCGGCGAAATGCTTCCAGCTCACCCCGACGACCGCACCGCCGTCGTCCACGATCAGATTGGTGGCCCCCGTCTCGTAGCGGATGGCTACGCCGAGCTCGTCAGCGCGCTTGAGCAGCAGGTCGATCACCATCGCCGCACCACCCAACTCGCCGGGCACCGGCACGGAGTGCCCGCGCGGCGCCGGGACGGCCTGCTCGCAGAACGGCCATACCTTCTCGTTGCCGGTGTAGCTGAGACCTTCGGTGCCCGGGGGTACGACCACCTTGCCCGGGTAAAAGCTGCGCTCGAACTGGAACCCCAGCCCCTCCAACCAGTCGAAGTGCTCCACGCTGCCGTCGCAGTAGGCGCGAATCTTGTCCAGTTCGGGCTCGCGCGACACCGCGACCAGGTACTTGTACATCTCCTCCGCAGAGTCGGAGTGCCCGGTGGCCTCCTGGACCGCGGTGCCCCCACCCAGATAGAAGTGCCCGCCGGCCATCGAGGTGGTGCCACCGGCCGCGGCCGCGCGTTCCAGCACCAGCACCCGGGCGCCTTCGGCGGCTGCGCTGACCGCAGCACACCCGCCGGCGATACCGAAACCGAGCACCAGCACGTCGACCTCGTCCGACCAGGACCCGACCGTGTCCACCCGGACCGTTGCTGGGATGTCGGTACTCATCGGGGCCCCTCCTGGTTGTTGCGCACGTCGTCGGAGCGGCTCATCACTGCTCCCGTTTCAGGTAGTCGTAGAACGCTTTGATCTCGTCGGACAGGTAGGCGATCTCCACGAACGGCACGCCCGCCTGCGGCGCCGACACGTAGGCGAAATGCATTCCGCCGGGCATCACGCCCTGTTGCACGACCGTCGCACCCCGGGTCGCGGCATCGGCGAGGGCCGCGTCGAACTTCGCGAGTGTTTCGGCCGCCACGCAGATGTGGTGCAGACCGGGGCCGTGGTCCCGCAGAAAGTCACTATAGATATTCTCCCCGCGGACCGGCTCGATCAGCTCCAGCTGCATGTCTCCGAGGTAGCTCAGGGCGATATTCGCGACGAAATCCGCCGGCTCGCCGCGGTACGTGCACGTCTCGGGACCGAAGTGCACCTCTGGGATCCGCACCCACTTGCGAACACCTAACAGGCCGGTGAGAGCGGTTTCGGTGGTGCCGAGATCCGCCGCCACCCAGGCGATTTGAATGGGCGACTGAACGAGGAGGTTCATCGTCTCGCAGAATATCCCAGTCGCGCGCCGGCCAGGACTGCTGGTGAGCACTTTGCCGTGTCCGCCGCGCCGCGGGCGCGGACACGGCGGTGAACGTGTTCTAGTTGATGCTCAGTGTCGGGCCAGAACCTCGACCAGCAGGCGCACCTGGGTGTCGAAAACCGTCGCAGCATCGCCGAGGGTGTCGGTGCCGTACTTTCCGAACACCTCGAGGCTGATCGCTCCCACCACGCCGGCGAACAGCAGGAAGCACTTGCCGACGACGTGGTCGTCACCGGGGAAGGCGTACACGTCGCGCAGCCGCCGGAAGTCGGAGGATGTCGGTTGCGGCGCGTGGCTGTCGACGAGCACGATGTCACCGGTCGTGATCCCGGCGGCGACGGCATCGAGGAACGACGCCACGATGCGGGTGCCGATCGGTCGGGCACGATCTTCGGGCGCGGGAAAGCCGGGCTCTGGACTGCCGTAGAGCAGTCCCCACCGGGCGGGGTGCGCCACCGCCCACTCGCGCATGGCGTGAGCCATCGCGATCACCTCGTGGCTCCACGATTCGCCGCCGGCCCCGTCTCGTGCCCGGTCCACCTGGTCGGCGAGGTCGGCATAGGCATCGATGACCGCGGCCTCGATGTCCTCCGGCGAGTCCTGGCGTGTGCCCACGGTCAAGTCTGACACGATCGCCCTGCGCCCGCGTTCGGGCCGAGCTCGTGCCGCTAGCTCGCGCCGGCCCCCAGGTCGTGGCGGGCCTGCTCGGAGGCGCTCTGCCAGGACACCGCGGCCGGCAGATCGCCCCAGATACTGTTGAAGATCCCGATGATCTGACCTGCGGAGCCGTTGGTCAGGTACACCGGCCCGCCGGAATCGCCCTGTTGGGTCTGCACACCGTGCGACATGGTGAACCAGCCGTTGTTGACGCTTTCCACGGTGCCGCAGGTTTCGCCGGTGGTCACACCGAAGTGGCAGACGGCCTGTCCCGGGGCCGGTGCCGCGCCGGTGGACACCAGGCCGCGGCCGCCGGGCAGAATGTTGCTCATGGTGACGCCGTTGGCCAGCGCGATCGCCTCGTAGTCGTCGATGGGCTGATCGGTGGCCACCGTCGACCCGGTCGGGGTGTTGTCCCGCGACGCCACCACGTGACCGATCAGGTTGTTGTTGCCGTCGTAAACCGACCCGCCGCCGCGGCAGTGCCCGGCGCTGAACGCCATGCGCCGGGCGATGTCGACGAACCCAAGCGTGCAGACGCGATTGTCCTGATGGATTTCCATTCCCGGGAACACCAGCGGCGGGTCGGCGCTGGCGGTGGCCGGCGACAGCCCGAAGGCCGCTGCCGCGGACATCATCGACGCGAGGACTGCCCGCGCTAGTGTGCGGCCCACGAAGGCCTCCCATCCGTCGTGATCGACACGCCGTCCATCAGGTCACGGCGCTATAACGTCAACATTAAGGCTTTCGCGCGGACGGGCTGCAGCGTTACCGAGCGCTGGCCAGCGGGGTGGCGTCCGCGGTCTGCCGCCTCTCGCGCGGCGTCCAACCGGGCGGGCCGAAAACATATCCCAGGCGGGCGCGCAGCCCCCGCGCCGAGCGCAGGTCCCGAGCGATCGCCACGTATTCGCGGGTCTGCAGTTTCCAGATGTTGAAGGTGCCGACCGGCTTGGTCAGCCCGTAGTGGGGCCGGAACAGTTCCTGCTGGAAGCTGCCGAATAGCCGGTCCCAGACGATGAAGATGCCGCCGTAATTCTTGTCCAGGTACGGCTGGTCCATGCCGTGATGCACCCGGTGGTGCGACGGCGTGTTGAAGATGAACTCGAACCACCGGGGCAGTTTGTCGATGCGCTCGGTGTGCACCCAGAATTGGTAGATCAGGTTCAGCGACCAGCTGAAGAAGATCAGCCACGGCGGCACGCCCAGCAGCGGCAGCGGCACCCACATCAGAATCTCGCCGCTGTTGTTCCACTTCTGGCGCAGCGCGGTGGCGAAGTTGAAGAATTCGCTTGAGTGATGAGCCTGGTGGGTAGCCCAGATCAGCCGAATACGGTGGGCGGCGCGGTGATAGGCGTAGTAGAGCAGGTCGACACCCAGGAACGCGACGACCCACGTGTACCACTTGGTCGCAGGGAGGTGCCATGGTGCGACATAGGCATACAACGCGGCGTATCCGAACAGCGCCAACGCTTTCCAGGCCGCCGTGGTCGCGATCGACACCAGGCCCATCGAGATGCTGGCCATCGAATCGCGAGCGAGGTAGGCACCTGACGCCGGCCTGGCATGCCCCGGGTCCCCGGTGCCGGCCGCCGCGTCAAATTTCTCGAGTTTGCGCGCCGCCGTCCACTCCAGCGTCAGCAGCAGCAGGAAAAACGGAATGGCGAACAGCACCGGATCCCGTAGCTCGGCGGGAAGGCCGGCGAAAAAGTCCGTGACACCATTCACACTGGACAGATTACTGAACCCGTGCCGATTGACGAACCGAAGACGAGATGATCCGCCCGATCCGGAAACCGCACGTCACCCAGCGGCTGCTGCGCGCGTCCGGCGTGCGCAACCGGATGTTTCCGCCGGCCAAACTCGAACACTGGGCCGCGCATCCGCGCCCGCCCTACTGCGGCCGGCCCTCGTCGCTGGTACTGAAGAAGATCGACGTGGTCCGCACCGACCTCAACGGCCGCCCGGTGTATCAAGTCACCCCGCGCCACGTCGACGCCGGCGAACTGACCGGCCACGTGCTCTACCTGCACGGTGGCGCCTACGTGCTGGATCTGCTGCCGCACTTCCACTGGCCCGCCATCGCCCGGCTGGCGCACGTGCTGCGCCGCACCCTGGTGGTGCCGATCTACCCGATCGCCCCCGAACACAGTTACCGCCAGGTCTTTCCGTTCCTGTTGCAGGTCTACCGGCAGGTACTGGACACGCACGATCCGAAATCGATTGCTTTCATGGGCGATTCAGCCGGCGGTGGGATGGCCTTCGCGTTGTGCCACGCGGTGCGCGACGCCGGACTCCCCCAGCCCACCGACGCGCTGCTGCTCTCCCCCTGGATGCACCTCGGACTACCGGACCCCGAGGTGCTCAAGGTCGCCAAGATCGATCCGTTTCTCAATCTCGACGACCTGCGGGCGGCCGGTATCCGCTATGCGGGCGGGGACCCGCTGGACCACCCCTTGCTCAGCCCGAGCATCGGACCCCTGGACGGGCTGCCGCGCCTGACGGTGTTCACCGGCACTCATGACGTGCTCAACCCGGACGCGCGTGCGTTTCGCCGGCGGGCGAGCAGCGAAGGCCTCGACATCGGCTGGTACGAGCTCGAGGGAGGCATGCATACCTGGATGTTGCTGCCGGGACCCAAGGCGAAAGCGACGCTCGGCCAGATTCGTACGGTGTTGTCCGGTTGAGCCGCGTCGTGGTGATCGGCTCCGGGTTCGCGGGGCTGTGGGCCGCACTGGGCGCCGCGCGTCGGCTCGACGAACTCGGCGTCGCGCCGGGAACCGTGGACGTCACGGTGTTGAGCGCCAAGCCGTTTCACGACATCAGGGTGCGTAACTACGAGGCGGACCTGAGCGCCTGTCGGCTGCCGCTTGCCGACTTGCTCGATCCGGTCGGTGTCGGACACGTCACCGCCGAGGTGACCGGGATCGACGCCGACGCCCGCACCGTGACCACCGCGGCCGGCACGACCTATCCCTACGACCGTCTGGTGCTGGCCGCGGGCAGTCGGCTCAGTAGACCCGACCTGCCCGGGCTGCGCCGATTCGGCTTCGACATCGACACCTACGACGCCGCGTTGCGATTGGAACGGCGGTTGCGCGAGGTCGCCGATCGGCTGCCGGCCGCTGGGTCGGCGACGGTGGTCGTAGTCGGGGCGGGACTGACCGGTATCGAGACCGCCTGTGAGTTACCCGAACGGTTGCGTGCGCTGGGGTTGACACCGCGGGTGGTGCTGATCGACCACACGGAGGTCGGCTCGGACATGGGTGCGTCAGCGCGACCGGTGATCCTGGCAGCGCTGTCGGACAACGGGGTTGAGGTGAGGACCGCGGTCAGCGTCGCCGGGGTCGATCCGGACGGGGTGACGTTGTCGTCGGGCGAGCGGATCGACGCCGTCGCCCTGGTGTGGTGTGCGGGCATGCGCGCCAGCCCGCTGACCGAACAGCTACCGGTGGCCCGCGACCGGCTGGGCCGGGTGCCGGTGGATGACCACCTGCGGGTGATCGGCGTGCCGTCGATATTCGCCGCCGGCGACGTGGCGGCCGCGCGGCTGGACGACGAGCATCTGTCGGTCATGTCGTGTCAGCACGGCCGCCCGATGGGCCGTTATGCCGGCTACAACGTGATCAGCGACTTGTTCGGTGCGCCGCTGCTGACGCTGCGGATCCCGTGGTATGTCACTGTGCTCGACCTGGGACCTGCCGGCGCGGTGTACACCGAAGGCTGGGACCGCATGGTGGTGGCTCAAGGCGCGGCGGCCAAAGCGACCAAGCAAACGATCAACGGCCGACGCATCTATCCGCCGCTGTCCGCCGACCGCGCCGATCTGCTGGCCGCCGCCGCACCTGAACTGCAGGCCCGGCCCTGATCAGTCGGACTGCGGGTCGGGCAGGATCGGACTGCTCGGCTCGCCGGCGTACCAGTGCACGGCGTAGACGCCAGGTTGCAGGGACAACTCGCCGACCAGTCGCTCCAGCTTGGCCGGCGAGTGACCGTCGACCAGTACATGCGCGGTGAGCGCGATGTTGTCGTTTCCGTGGTCGAAGCCGGCTTGTCCGGTGTGGATGCCGCGCAGGATGATGTCGTTGCCGCTGGTGTGCTGCACGATCTGGGCGCGGGCGTACTTCGCGGACTTGGGCCGGCAGATCACCTGAACCTGGTAGGGCTCCAGGCTCTCGTCCTCTTCACCGGAATTGTCGTGATCGATGATCCGGCCCAGCGGCCGCCCCAGCAGGTGGATGCCGACGACGGTGCCGGTGGCGATCAGCGCGAACGCCAGGTGTCCGGACGCCGCCAGGACCCCGACCGCCGCAGAACACCACAGGGTGGCTGCGGTGTTGAGCCCACGGACGTTGAAGCCCTCGCGCAGGATGACCCCGCCGCCGAGGAAGCCGATACCGGACACCACATAGGACGCCACCCGGGTGGGGCTGCTGTCCTCGGTGGCGGCGGCGTACAGCACGAACAAGGTGGCACCGGTCGCGACCAGCGCGTTGGTGCGCAGACCCGCCATCCGGGCCCGCCACTGGCGTTCCAGGCCGATGAGCGCGCCGCATCCGACTCCGACGCAGAGGCGCAGTGCGAACTCGGCAGTGCTCAGCGTCTGCACCGCGCCACCCCCTCTCCCTGGACCAACGGGCTACGGCAGCCAATCAGATTCGGGTTAACACCAGGTGGAGGACAGGCTAACGGGCCCTCGCCGGGCGGTCAGATCAGAAATAACCACCCTCGGGTTGCCCCAGGTGCTCGGGGCAGTACGTGTTCGACGCGATCGCGGTGAACAATGCCGCCCCGTCCAGGGTCAATGCGGGATTTTGGTTCTTCACGTCGGTCAGCACCTGCAGACCTGTTTCGCCGTTGCGCATCAACCCGCATACGGCCTGCGCGGAGGCAATCGCCTGACCTGGGTTGGAAACCGTGATGCCGGCGTTGGCCAGCGCGGACAGAAACGCGGCGTCATCACCGCCGGGGTCGCCGTGCGCGGGGACCGCGGGACCGAGCATCGCGACCGCACCCACCGCGGCTGCCAGTACTCGCAGGCGGATCATCGCCGAACCCTACTGCGCATCGGGCAGCATGATTTTCGGCTTGTCGCCGCTGGACACGTGCACGGCGTGGATGCCGGGTTTCTTCGACAGTTTCTCGAGCAGGCCGTCCAGCCCGGCCTTGTCGACGTTCCAGTGTTGGACCGCTTCCGGTTCCTGCTGCAGTTTCGCGATCACACTGTCCAGCTTCACCGGCTCGACCGGGCCTTTCCCGCCGTTGGCGCGGGCGCGGGCACCGCTGCCGCTCAACACTTGGGCGCCGACGGTGCCGGCTGCCCCGCCGGTGAGACTTCCCAAGGCCATTTGGTTGATCAGGTCGGCGGGGATCGCTGCCGCCGGAGCCGCGGCCATGCTGGTGACCGGCAATGCATTGGAGACCATCCGGATCGCCGGGGTAGCCGACGCCCAACTCGGTGGCACCGACAATTTGCCCACCACGTTGGCTTCACCGGTACCCGCCGACACCGCGTTGGTCAGACCCGCCGTCGGCGACATCCCCAACCCGGCTCCCAGCGCGGACTTCGGGATCTCATCGAGCGGCGGCTTCCAGAACAGTTTGAACTCCGTCATGCCCAGGTTGGGCACGCTCATGATGTCGTTGGCCACGGTGCTGAACCGGCCGATGTCGGCGAAGATCCCGAAAGTCAGCTCCCAGGTCGGGCCGGCCAGCGGGGTACCGCCCAGCGCGTTGAGCACCTCACCCATGGCCTGCATGTAGGAGGTGCTGGCCCCGCCGAGGGCCTGCAACGCCTGTAGCACGACGTCGAACGGGAAGACCGGTGCCGCCGTCGGTGCGGCAGTCGCTGCCGCGGTGGCTGCCCTGGTGCCCGCGGCCAAAGCGCCGGCCTGCCCGACGGCGCTCTGTTGAGTGCCCAGCCCGGCCACGTTGGTGACCTGCGGTGGTTCGGTGTAGGGCGTCAGCCTGGCGGCGGCCGCGGACGCCGTGGCGTAGCCGAACATCGCCGCGATGTCCTGCGCCCACATTTCCGCATACTGGGCTTCGAGGGCAGCGATCGCCGCGGTGTTCTGCCCGAATATGTTGGTGGCCAGCAGCAGCGCCAGCTGGCTGCGGTTGAGCGCGATCTCCGCCGGCGGTACCACCGCAGCGAAGGCCGTCTCATACGCGCTCACTGCCGCCTTGGCCTGGTCGCCCGCCTCCTTGGCCTGCGCGGCGGTGGCCGACATCCAGCTCACGTAGGGTGCGGCCGCTGCGGCCATCGCGGCCGCCGAGGGCCCGGTCCAGGTTTCGTTGGCCAGGCCGTCGACGACCAGACCGTAGGAGGATGCCGTGGCCTGCAGTTCGGTGGCCAAGGTGTCCCAGGCCGTGGCTGCGGCGATCATCGGACCCGCGCCCGGTCCGGCATACATCATCGCGGAGATGATCTCCGGTGGTCGTACCGCGAAACTCATCAGTCCCGCCTCTCTCAGTCCGCCGGTATCACGATGATGGTCGCCGTGGTCGCGACGTCTTCGGCCGCGGCCACGCCGCCGGTGGCGCCCGCGGTGCCGCTGCCGACGGTGCGCACGGTGGCCCCGGCCAGGGCGCGTCCGGCCAGGCTGGCCATCGCCATCTCGCCGAACAGGCCGCCTTCGGCCGCCGCCGGGACCGCGGCGAGTGCTTCCGGAGTCGCCCCCGGCAGCACGGACGTCATAGCCCGGAGCACCGGCGCCTCGGTCACCCAGCCTTGCGGCACCGACAACGACCCGACCAGCGTGGAGTTCCCCATCGCGCCGGCCACCCCGCCCGCCGGCGCAGCGGACGCCACGTACCCGGCTCGTAGCGGCGACAGACCGGCCAGCGGCTTGCCGCCGCTGTTCAACAGGGACGCCACCCCGGGTGCGTTCTGCGACAGACCGAGGATCTGCAGGCCGAACAACCACCAGCCGCCACCGAGGACGAAAGGAATGATCGGGCTGTATGCGCCGGTGACGGCAGCAAAGAAGGGGCGGATAGCTGCGGCGTACGGGTAGAGGGCTTCGATGACGTTGCCGACCGGTGTCGTCGCCGCCGGGGCGGCGGCCGTGGTGGTGGCCAAACCCTGCAGCATGTTCGGGAAGAGATTCAACAGCTGCGACAGCTGCGACTGAATGTCCGTGGCGGCTGCGGTGCCCGCGGCTTGCGTGACTGCCGCCGCTTGATCGGCCGTCCCCGCCACGTTGGTGGTCTCGGGCGGCGGCTCGAACGGAGTCAGCACGGTCGCGGCCGCTGAGGACGCCGCATAGGCGTACATGGCGGCGGCGTCCTGCGCCCACATCTCCATATACTGCGCTTCGGTGGCTGCGATGGCGGCTGTGTTCTGTCCGAGAATGTTGGTAGCCACCAGGGTCATCAGCAATGCGCGGTTGGCCTCGATCACCGGTGGCGGCACCGTCGCCGCGAACGCTGTCTCGTAGGCCGCGGCGGCAAGCTTCGCCTGGGTGCCCGCCTGTTCCGCCTGTGTCGCGGTGGCGGCCATCCAGGCCATATACGGTGTCGCCGCTGCCGACATCGACATCGCCGCCGGACCGTGCCAGGAGCCGACGGCCAAACCGTCGATCGTCGATCGGTACGACGCCGCGGTGTAATGCAACTCTGCGGCCAATGCGTCCCAGGCCGCCGCAGCGGCCAGCATCGGCCCGGATCCCGCCCCCGTGTACATTCGTCCAGAGTTGAATTCTGGTGGCAGCGCCCCGAAGTCCATTTCTTCCCCTCCGGTCCCTCTGTCGCCGCCATGGTAGTCACGCCACCAGGGTCCCGTCGGCGAGTCCTGCCGGACTCATACAGAACTCACTAGAAATCCCGATGTGCGTGGCTCCTCGGGTGACCTCGGGTTTAACCCGAGCAACCGGGTGCCGAATATATTCGGGAAAGTTCACACAGATCAGGAAATCGTACGACGATCGATGTCGTACGGCGTGAATGAAAGAGCGACCGGATACGGTCGGCAGCTAATACATTTGCAGCGTCGGTAGCTGTCAGCTCTTGGCCAGTTGCTGCGGACAGTAGAATTTCGCTGAAATGACCGCGAATTCGGCGGCGGCGTCCAACGTAAATCCCGCATTGCGCTTTTTGATGTCGTTCACCAACTCGAAACCAGATTCGCCGTTGTCCAGACAGGTACACACGGCCCGGGCCGACCCGATGGCCTGATCGGAGTTGCTGTAACCGATGTCAGCGGTGCGCAACGCGGCCAGAAAACCTGCGTCGGCGGCATCCGGCCCATTGCCCGGATCGCCGTTCGCCGGTGCGGCGCAACCGATCATGACACCCGCGCAGGTCAGCGTCAGCAGCCATCTGAACATGCAGAATTTCCTCTCCCTCAGCCCAAATGGGCATCCGCCGGAACAACCTGGGGTTTGTCGCCATTGGTGAGGTGCACGGCATGGATGCCGGGTTTCTTCGCCAACTGTTCGAGCAGGCTGTCCAGGCCCTGCTGGTCGACGGTGTGGTGCTGCACGCTGTCGGGCCGGTCCGATATCTGCGCAACCATCCGCTTGAGCAGCTCCGGTGACCTGAGATCCTTCAGGTCTTTGACCGGGGTGAGGCGGCTTCGCGCACCGGTCACCGAGCCGGGGGCACCGGCACCGAGTGCGCTGCCGGCCATGCCCGCTGATGACATCGAACTCAACAGGCCGCCCTGCCCGAGTTCGGCCGCGGGCACCGCTTCGTTGCCGGCTGCCGACAACGCTGCGGCGACAGTCCGGATGGCCGGGGTGTTGGCGGTCCAACTCGGTGGCACGGTGAGCGCACCGACCAGCGTGCCTCGACCCAAATGCGCTGTGGGAGTTGGCGACACCGCGCTGGTCAGCCAGCCGTGACCCCAGTGCGGGGTGAGTCCCCCGCCCAATGCGTCCTTGGGCAGCCCGCCGAGCGCGGACGTCGGCTTCGCGGCGAACTTGAGGAACTGCGATGCGGGGAGGTTGATCAACAGGCCGATGTCGTTGAACTGGGTGGTGAAACCGAGGGGGACCTTGACCGCGGAATACAGGGCGGTGAATGTCGATGCGCCGCTGGACCCGAACAGTCCGTTGAGCAGTCCGGTCACGGTGGCGGTGTAGTCGGTGCTCAAGTTCACCAGGGTCTGCAGCGGCTGCGAGAGCGGTTGCGCCGCCGACAGAATCGTCTGGGTGAGCGCGTTGACCACCTGGGGAGGTTCGGTGAACGGCGTCACCTCGCTTGCGGCTGCCGATGAGGCGGCGTAACTGTCCATCGCGACGGCGTCTTGTGTCCACATTTCGCCGTACTGGGCTTCCAGAGCCGCGATTGCGGCGGAGTTCTGCCCAACGATGTTCGTGGCCACCAGCGACGCCAACTGGCTGCGGTTGGCCGCGATCTGCGCCGGTGGTACGTGCCCGGCGAACGCCGTCTCGTAGGCGGCGACCGCGGCGTTGGCCTGGCTGGCGGCCTGGGCGGCCTGGGCAGCGGTCTCGCTCATCCAGGCCACGTACGGTGTCGCTGCCGCGGTCATCGCCTGGGCCGAGGGTCCTACCCAGGGTGCGCTGGTCAGGCCGGCGATCAGTGCGGCATAGGACGCGGCGGTGGCGTGTAGCTCGCTGGCCAGCCCGTTCCAGGCCGCGGCGGCGGCCAGCAGCGGCCCCGATCCCGCCCCGCTGTACATCCGGCCCGAGTTGACCTCCGGCGGAAACGCTGCGTAGAACACTCTTTCTCCCCCTACCTGGACTAGGCACCCTCGAGCGGTGGAAGCACGAAGATCATCGCTGCGGCCGGGTCGGCCGCGGTGACGACACCGCCCAGCGAACTGCTGCCGCCACCGGCACCCGTGGCGGTGGCACCGAGGGCCCGCCCGGCCAGGCTGGACAGCGCCATCTGGCCGAAAACACCGGCCTCCCCGGCGGACGTGGCAGCCGGTACGGCGGCCACATTGGTGGACAGTGTCGCGGCAACTGTCCGGACGGCCGGAGCCGCCACCGTCCAGCCCTGGGGCACCGACAGGGTGCCCACCAGTGCAGCGCGGCCCATAGTCGCCGTCGCCGCTCCCCCGGACGAAGTCAGATGAGGGGTGAGCGACTCGGCGATCGGGGCCAGTGCGCCGGTCACCGGTGGTGCGGGGGTGGCGAACGCCTGCAGCCCCTGCCCGTTCTGGGCGTAGGCATAAACCTGCCCGAACGACAGGAACGGGCCGCCCGGGATCGACGACCAGCCCTGCAACGAGAACGGTCCGGTCAGGGCTGCCATGGTGGTGTTCCAGTTCGCCACCTCGGTCGCCAGGCCCGACGGCAACGACACGGATGCCAGTTGCGGCAAGGCGAGTCCGGGCAACAACGAGGTCGAGCCTGTCGTCGGTGCAGCCGCAAGAGTTGATGTCATGCCCTGCAACGCATTCGGGACAGATGCGAGCAGCTGGGCGGCCGCCGGCGCGGCTGCGCCCGAGGCGGTCGTGGTCGGCGGTGGTTCGGTGAACGGGGTGAGCTGTGTCGCGGCCGCCGAGGAGCCGGCGTAGGCATACATAGCCACGGCATCCTGAGCCCACATCTCCAGGTACTGGGCTTCCGTGGCGGCGATAGCCGGTGTGTTCTGGCCCAGGATGTTGGTGGCGATCAGCGCCAGCAGCTGCGCCCGATTCGCAGCGATCACCGGCGGCGGAACCGTTGCCACAAAAGCGGTTTCGTAAGCGATCGCCGCCGCCTTGGCCAGTGCGGCCGCCTCATCGGCGCGAGCTGCGGTGGCTGAAATCCAGGACACGTACGGACCGGCCGCGGCGGCCATCGTCATAGCGGTCGGTCCCTGCCACGAGCCCGCTACCAGTCCCTCGATCGCGGACGCGTAAGCGACTGCGGTCGAATACAATTCGGCCCCCAACGTGTCCCATGCCGCTGCCGCTGCCAACATCGGCCCCGCGCCGGGACCGGTATACATGCGCCCAGAGTTGACCTCTGGCGGAAGTGCCCCATAATCCATGCGCGTATACGCCCCTTATCCGCCAGTAGTGATCCTTCGCGTGGTTTTGTTGAGTTGCCGACCATGTGCTCTACCAGAATCGAATCGCATTTCTCCAGCCCCCGCTCGATATGATGAATGTTCGTTGCGGCATATTTTCGCAACGTTCCCGGTAGGTAAGCGCGATGTAAATAACTTATCGCACCACCGTCCGAACTGCTGTGATACAGCGAATTGTCTAAATACTAACAGCAAACTCCAAGGTCAACGGCGTAGCCATGCACAATAGGTTGACAAGTTATCATCTGAATATTTCAAAACAATGGCGCCGGGCATTGTGAATACCGTCGGCGAACTTTGCAATTCACTGAAATGGATGCGCGAAGCAGCAGCATGTGCGCCGCCCGCGAAAGCAGTGGGTCAGGTCGAGTCGACGAAGCGCGGCCGTCTTCGGCGGTGGGGCCCGGCGGCACCGCCGGTCCGACCCGGGGACACCGCCCGGCAGGCTCTCTCTGACTCGAGGAAAAACGTACGCATCACGAGGGCACACGGTACGTCCTGATGCCTGCTACCCGGCTGCCTCGTACCTGACGGTTCGCTGAGAGCGCTGTTTTGCCTGGTCAGGTGGCTGCGCGTGCTATCCGGCCGCGGGCGAGCGGGCCACGACCGTGGGGCGGAACCCGTATTGCGGGACAGCCCGGCCGAAGGGTTGACCCGCGAGGTTGCCCAGCGGCACCCCCGGCATACCGGGCGTGCCGGACGGCGGCGGCGCGACCATCGGGGTGCCACCAAGCGCGGAGTGCAGGGCGCCGGGCGGTGGGGTGGCCGCAGCCCAGGCCGGGGGCACGGACAGTTTGCCGACCACGCCGGAACTGCCAGATCCGAGGGCGGTGAGACCGCGCGTTTCCAGCGGCACGGCGCCCCCGCCCGCGCTCGGTACCAGCACCTGCGCGGCGTCGGCCACGTCGGTCATCGCTGCGCTGCCGAACAAGCTGGAGAGGGTTCCTATCGTGGCGCCCGGGGTGAACAAACCGGTGGAGGTGATCGTGTTCCACACGTTCGCGTTGGGGCCCCATGCGGCCATGAACTCCGACCAGCTCGACGTCCCGGAACCGGTGAGCGCGGTGGTCGCGAGGTCGGCCAGGCCGCTGCCGCCGTCGGCACCGGAAAGCCCCTGCAGTGCGCTCGGCACGGCGGACATCAGCTGCGACAGAGCGCTGTGCTGGCCGAGAGCGGACGCGTCAGCCGCCTGACTGACCGCGGCCGCCTGGGCCGTGAGACCGCTGGGGCTGGTGATCTGCTGCGGCGCGACGAACTGGTCCAGCTCGGTGGCTGCCGCCGAGGCGCCGGCGTAGCCGTACATCGCGGCGGCATCCTGGGCCCACATCTCCAGGTACGCGGCTTCGGTCGCCGCGATCGCCGGGGTGTTCTGGCCCAGGATGTTCGTCGCAATTAGTGCGGCCAACTGGGTGCGGTTGGCCGCGACGAGTGGCGGTGGCACTGTCGCGGCGAATGCCGTCGCGTAGGCGGTCACCGCGGCCTCGGCCTGCGCCCCGGTCTGCTCGGCCTGCACGGCGGTGGCGTTGAGCCACACCACGTACGGCGTGGCGGCGGCAGCCATCGAGGCCGCCGCGGGCCCGAACCATTCGTCACCGGCCAGCGCGGACAGCACAGCTTCGTAGGTCAGCGCGGTGGCGCGCAGCTCGGCGGCCAACCCGTTCCATGCCGAAGCTGCAGCCAGCATCGGCGCGGCACCGGCGCCGGCGTACATGCGTGCGGAGTTGACTTCGGGTGGCAGAGCGGCAAAGTCCAGTGCGGCGGTCATCGGTGGTCCCCCTTGAGTTCACCCCTGCTGGGGCACGAAACCCGGGTCGCCAAGAACGCAATTCCACGCCTTTTTCCGCGCGCAATTAATACGCGCTTCGCGATATCAGCGAGCGCCGTTTGCGGCTATCAGAATGCGATTCAGGCGGCGATGCCAGTGCCCGGGTCGGATCGAAACGAAATGGTCGTCGATTTCGAATACGGACTATCGTCGGGACTCATTCCGCTCTCACCTCCTCAGGGTCGTGGCATGCGGGGATGCCGGGTGCACGACGCATGGGATGAGAGTCCAGCGGGCACGACGGCCCACCAGATCACAGCACCCCTCTCGACAGAGCTTCGGCACCACACGGCGTATCCAGCAGTAATGCTGGAAGCCACTTGGGCTCAACCCTTAAGCCGGGAAGAGCTGTCCTGACCCTGGGCGTCTTTCGACGTTCGAGGTCAGTGGCCTGTGTCCGTGCAGACGCCTCACCTAGCGAGGTGCATGCAGTGGCAATAATGGCACTCGCGACGACCAGAGTCAACTCAGACGTCCCGTCGAATTCGAATTCCGATATTCGAAAGGCGGGAATTGCCGGGACTTTCTTTGGGCGGCGTTATCCCGCAGCCACCGGTCGCGGCATGATTGTCAATCGGGAACCGTAGCGGGGGCCGTTGCCCCAACTCCGTGCGCACGCGTTGGCGGCAGGCAGTGCGGGCATCCCGGGTGCGCCCGCGGCGGATGCCGGAACGGCCGCCGTGCTGCCCGCGCCGGGTACTGCGCCGAACGGCTTCGCTACATCGACGGCGGCCGCCCAGCTCGGCGGAACAGACAGGCGGCCCACCAGGGACGCCTGAGTGCTGCCGGCGGCGACTCCCCCCACGCCGGACGGCGCGGTCGTTGCCGTCATCGCGGCGGCCTCGGCCGAACCGGCGCCGGCGATCTCTGGCTCCGCCCCTTCGACCACCCCGTTGACGTCGGCGACGGCATCGGTCACCGTGGGCACGATCAGTGCCGGCGCCGTATATCCGGCGGAGACGACGCCGTTGAACAGGGAAGAGTTCAAGAAGACCCCGACGGCGTTGCCGTCGTTGCCATCCAGGAAGTTCAGGACATCGACGAGCAGACCTGTCTGCGGAAGTGCGTCAAACGGAGAGGCCGCCGCCGGCGCGGCGAGATCCTGCAGGGTGGCCGGTACCGATGCCATCGCCCGCGCGACCGCGGCGGCTTGGTGGGCCGGACCGGACGGGTCGGCGGTCTGCGCCGGCTCGCCGAACTGTGTCAGCGCGGCAGCCTCAGCCGCGCTGGCGGCGTAGGTGTACATCGCCGTCGCGTCCTGAACCCACATCTCGGCGTACTCGGCTTCGGTGGCCGCAATCGCGGCGGTGTTGATACCCAGAAAGTTGGTGGCCACCAGCGCGAGCAGTCGTGCCCGGTTCGCGGCGACCACGGCGGGGGGAACCGTCATCGAGTACGCGGCCTCGAAGGCCGCCGCAGCTGCTGCGGCGTGACTGGCCGTCTCTTCGGCCTGCGCGCCGGTGCCGCGCAGCCAGTCCAGGAACGGAGCGACCGCGGTCATCATGGCGGTCGATGCCGGACCCAGCCAGCCGTCGTCGACCAATGTGGACAACACCGATTCGTACGCCGTCGCGGTCAACCGCAGCTCGTCGGCCACCGCATCCCAGGCCGTCATGGCGGCCAGCATGGGCGCCGAGCCCGGCCCGGTGTGCATGCGCAGCGAATTGACTTCAGGGGGGAGGGCTCCAAAATCCAATGCCAGCACCTCCTTCAAACCGACCGTCCGTCGGTAACCGCCGGTGTTGCGGAACCGATCAGCGATATCGCGGTTGTCTCCCCCCTGTCATCCAGCGGCCGGTGGGCGTCCCATGATCGTCGGCCGGAATCCGTAGCGCGGCGGACTGCCGAAGTTGTTGCCGGACATGCCGAGTAGCGGCATCCCCGGTGCGCCGGGCAGACCGGCCGCCGCCGCTGGGACCACTGCGTTGCTGGTCCAACCCCCGCCCGGCGCCGCGGTACCGGCGTAATTGGCCACCGCGCTCGCCGCTGTCCAAGTCTGGGGCACCGACAAACGTCCGACCAACGCCGACTGGTTCGTGCCAGCCGTCACGCCGCCCCGGGCAAACGAGACGTCGGCGGCGTCCTGCAGCGGGGGCAGGTTGGCGGGGTTGGCCGGCGACCGCGACGGAATCGGGGACGCGTTGCCCTCACCGGAGCCCATGCCTGGCACGTCGGACTCCGTTGCACCCAGCACCACCGCGTTGATGTCGGCCAGGCCGGCAAACGCCGCGGGGGCCACGATCGCGGGGCTGACATACCCGGCTGAGATGAATCCGTTCGCCAGGCTGGAGTTCAGGAAGGTGCCGTACGGGTTCCCATCGGCTCCGTCCAGGAAGTTCAACAGGTTGACCAGCAGATCCTCACCGGGGAAGGCTTCGGCCGTTGCCGCTGCCGTCGGTGCAGCGAGGCCTTGCAGCGTCGACGGCACCGACGACATCAGTTGCGGCAGCTCGGTCTGCGTGAGGTTGGCTCCGGCACTGGCGGCGGCCTGGGTGACGGCCTCGCCCTGCCGGGCCTGCCCGGCCGGGTTGGTGGTGGGCGCCGGGTGGGTGAACGAGCTCAGCGTGGCCGCCAGCGCGGACCCGACGGCGTAGCCGTACATGGCCGCCGCGTCCTGGGCCCACATCTCGCCGTACGCGGCCTCGACAGCGGCGATCGCGGGCGTGTTCTGACCGAGCAGATTGGTCGCGACCAGCACCGCCAACTGCTGGCGATTGGCCGTGACGACCGCGGGCGGCACGGTTGCGGCAAATGCCGATTCGAACGCGCCCGCGGCCGCCGCCGCCTGAGCACCGGCCTGCTCGGCCTGCAGCCCGGTGAGGCTCATCCAGGTCAGGTACGGGATGACCGCGTCCTGCATGGCTGCCGCCGCCGGACCCCGCCAGCCGTCGCCGGTCAGCACCGAGATCGCCGTCTCGTAGCCGGCCGCGGTGGCACGAAGTTCAGCTGCCAGCCGATCCCAGGCCGCGGCGGCGGCCAGCATCGGTGCCGAACCCGGTCCGGTGTACATGCGCAGGGAATTGATCTCGGGTGGCAACGCTCCGTAATCCATTGCCGTCACCACCCTCGGACTTGCTGAATATTAGCGAAAGACGTTGCTGCACAACCAACTTCCGGCATCATTCGTGGCACAGGATGGGGCATCGGACTTTCTCCTTGTTGAGAATGGTCCGACCCAGCTACGGACGCCGGCCGCTTCGGGTGATGATCGATAGCGCGTGCGACTCGCTGCGCACCGTGTGTCGGGTACTCGCGCCAACGGGAGACTGCGGACGCCGCGACCGGATCGGGGAATGGTCATCGACGGGGAATCAGCATTCGACAGATCAGTGCGGCCCCACCTCCCGTCACTGTCGCGGCAGCAAAGCACCGCTGTGGTGGCCCAGGCCGGGATGACGCCGCCGTCCGAGTTTGCCGGGCGTGCCGAATCCTTCCGTCCCAGCGCGAAATTTCACACAGCGTAGCGGGCTGTGGCGGCCGCGGCGGGCAGTTGCGCACAATCCATATTCCGGCGCGCCGTGCCCCACCGATAGCGGGCGGTTTCGGCGAATCGAGCGGGTCCGGGCCGCGCTGCGGCGGGCACCGGGTCCGATCCGGGCCGGCGCCGAGTCAGCGCGGTAGCTGTCCCTGGCGTCTGCGCCCAGAGGTTAGCTGCAGATGTCGCCGGTCACTTGTTGCGCTTCTCTTCCGCGACGGCCGCGCTGAGACCTTCGGCGAGGTCGTCGCGCGTCAATTCGCGGAACCGTCGCAGCTGCGCTTCGCTGAAATCGGTCAGGTCACTGTTGAGCACCGCGTCCAGATCCTCGTCGTCGAGCCGGAAACTGCGGTGGTCACGGGCCTTCTCGACCACGTTGCGCACAAATCCGGCGTTGCCGAGCATGTCGATGCCCCGGATCAGGTCGCCGTCCTCGGAGTAGGTCTCGTCGAGGTAGAACTTGGTGTAGGAGGGCAACAGAATCGAAGCCTCCTCCTCGGTGATGACGTCCTCGTTCTCCCGGCCCATCAGGACGGTCAACGCCACCAGCTCGTCCGGGGTGTAGCTGAAGAACTCGATCACCGTCGAAAAGCGCCGGCGGAGGCCCTGGTTCACCTCCAGCATCTTCTCCATCGCCTTGGCGTAGCCGGCCCCGAACACCACCAGCTCGTCGCGGTGATTCTCCATGTAGAGCAGCAGGGTGTTGATGATGGCGTTGCCGTAAGGGTCGCCCTGCGAGTAACCCTTTTCGTGCAGGGTGTGCATCTCGTCGAAGAACACGGCGCCGCCGAGTGCCCCTTCGAGCATCTCCTCGCAGTTCTTCTCCGCGTCGGCCATGTAACGACCCAGCAGTTTGGTCCGGCTGGTCTCCACCACCACCGGCTTGCGCAACACCGTCAACCCGCACAGCTGCTTGCTGAAGGCCCGCGCCACCGATGTCTTGCCGGTGCCGGGCGGCCCGAGCAGCAGGGTGTGACGCGAGGTCACCGGAACCGGCAGCCCCATCTTGGCGCGCGCCAGATTCACCTTGGTGGTCGACTTGATGAGCTTGATTTCCTTCTTGGCCTGCTCCATGCCGAGCATCGCGTTCAGCTCGGCGTCGCCTTCGGCCAGGTACCGGGCGGCCTCCTCGGCGTGCCGGGCGGCTTCGGCCTGCGCACGCGACGGCGCGCTGTCCGGATCCCACGGGTCGGTGCGGGCCTCGATGGTCTCCGGATCGGTCAGCACCAGCCGGAAGTTGGGGTTGTCCAGAGCCTCTCGGGCCGGGGTGAATTTCGCGTCGCGGGAATACACGCGGCGCAGCAGTTCGACGGCCTCATCTTCGCGACCGACGTGCCGCAGGCACATGCCCTGGGTGTACAGGGCGATGTTCGCGGCCCCCGGTACCCGGTCCCCCTCGATGGCTTCCTGCCCGCGCCGGAAGGCCTCCTCGAAGACGCCGAGCGACGCCAGCGCCGTGGTGGCCATCGCAGCGCCGGCCGCCTTCAGCTCCGGGTGCCGCCACTGGGTGGCCTCGGGGAACTGCACCAGCACCTCAGGCCACCGTTTGGTGCGGAAATAGAGCACCCCCCGCACATAGCTGACCAGTTCGCTATCGAAGGGATGGCGGGGTTCGGTGGCGTCGAGCAGGGCAGCCGCTTCCTTGTACCGCTTGTTCTCGGCCAGTACGGCGGCGTAGGCGCAGGCCAGGGAATCGACGCTGGTGACGGCGAGCCGCAGGAACAGCCCGTCGGAAACCTCGGGCCGGAACTGCAGGTCGGTGACACCGAGGCGGCGGGTCTCCCAGCCGAATGTCCTTACCGCCGCCCAGGCGCCGGCCAGCACCTCGATGCTCTGGTCACCGGCCAGGATGCGCGCCAACCAGGCATCACACATGCCGGCGTCGAGTTGGGTGGCGGTGGTGAACATCTGCGCTGCCACCGTCGGGTTGTGGCTGGGCTGCAGTCCGTTGACCGAGATGCCCGACGCCAGCAACCCCGCGACCATGGCATTGCGGGCATCTTCAGCGGCAGACTGCGCTCGCGTCATTGTGCTGCTGAGCTGGTCACGTGCTCCGCGTCGTGACCCATTGGCAATTCCAGTTCGTCGTGGTCTCTGAGTTCGCGGCTCGGGACCACCAGCTGTGCCCGCGTCGACGGCGCCGGCAGGCTGGCCCGCACCGCCGCCAACTGCCGACCGGTGAGCCGGTTGAGTCCTGTGGTCAGATCCCTCGGCAACCGGGCTTCACTGTGATAGCGCACCCATGCCGCGAGATGGGGCCGGCCGCCCCGGGTAGTCAGTCGCACAGTAACCACCGTAGCGCCTACTTCCGGCGCCGCCGACAGCCAGAGTGCGTCCAGCGTCTCAGTGTCGATGTCGGACGGCGTCACCCAGAAACTGGTCACAAAGCCGTTGAAGTGTTTGAGGTGCCGCCATCCCGGCCGGCTCCAGGTGGGTTCCAGGTCGGCCAAGACCGCGCTGTCCACTTCGGCCAGTTCATCGGCGGTCAGCGGGCGCGCTGTGCAACTCTGTCCGTCCAGGTCCTGCACCAGTCGCTCGGTGGCCGCGACCAGGGTTGCCGCCAGGGAATCGCGGCATACCACGGCAGCCACGTTGCGCTGCGGGTTCATCCGCAACACCAGCCAGGTGCGCCGTCGGTCGGCGCCGCGCCGCTCGGTCCCCGCCTCGTTCGAGCCCCACCCGTCCGGGCCCCACTCCTCCAGGGAGGCCGACGCGCGGGCAGCTTCGGCGCCGCCCCGCACCTCCACCGAGACGATGTCGATGCCGTCCAGATGAATATCGAACTGGCGCAAGCCGTTTGCGACCGCTGCCACCGGCAGGACGGGCGAGCCCGCGGTCGCGCGGTGATGATGAAGGCCCGGGTGATTGCCGCCGTCGGCATCGATCTCGAGCACACTGACCAACTGGCCCCGGTACTCGCGCACGCCCACCGTGTCACGGCCGAAGCGGCGCTTGAAATCGGTCGCCGGGGTGCAGCCCGCCCCCAGGGCGGCGCCGGGGTCGGCGGACCAGTCCCACAGCCAGTTCGCCACACCCGAGGTCACGGTGATGCCGTGGTAGGTGACGATCGACAGCAGCGTCACGATCACCGCGAGGCCGACGCCCACCCACCACGCCACCCGGTTGTCGCCCTGCCACGACTGCGGCGCGTGACTGGCGAGCACCAAGATGAGCACGACGGCCAGGAACACCGCGGTCAACCGCGGCCAGGTCAACGACAGCCCGAATTTGCGCTGCGCCTTCATCGTTGTTTCCGCGATCGTCGCATCAATGTCGCTGTACCGAACACTGCTCCGCCTATCAGTAGTGCCGCAGCCAAGCCTCCGCTGGCCACCCACACCGGCGCCATGTTGCGCGGCGGGGGGGCTTTCGGCAGCGATAGCGGCGCCGAAAGTTGTTTGGGTGCCTGCGGCGGTCCTTGAGGAACATCCCATGTCAATGCCGCGACCGGGTCGACGACACCGTAGCCGACCTGGTTGTCCACCCCCCGGGCGGGCGGACGGGCCGTGTGGATCAGGCGTTGCATCACCTGGTAAGCCGACAACTCCGGGTATTTGGCGCGCACCAGGGCGGCCACCCCCGACACGATCGCGGTCGCGAAGCTGGTGCCCGCCGGCGTCAGCAAAGTGTTGTCCGGACCGTCGATCGCGTTGATCAGACCGTCGTCGCGGGGCGAAAGCCCCATCACGTCGGTACCCGGCGCGGAGATCGACACCCACGGTCCGGCGATGCTCATCTGCGACAACGGCTGACCACTCGTGTCGACCGCGCCGACGGTGAGGACGAAGTCGCTGAACCAGGACGGCGTCACGACCGTGGTGACGGAGTTCCAGGCACGCGGGTCGTTGGGCGACAACGGGTCGAAGATGGTGTTCTGCTTACAGTCCTTCTTGCTGCTGTCTCCGGCCGCGGCGATGATCAGCGCGTTCTTGTCGACCGCGGCGTAATGCACCGCGGCCCCCAGCGCCCGCTGGTCGATGACGTTGCGGGCGCTCATGCAGGTCACATCAGAGATGTTGATGATCTGAGCACCCATGTTCGCAGCATGGACGATCGCGCGGGCCATCGTCTGAACGTTGTCGATCTTCGCGGCGGTCTGCGGGTCCTCGTCGCCGGTGTAGGCGTCCTTGAGACCGAACGCCTGGCTGGACTGGCGGATCGAGATGATCTCGACCTCCGGCGCGATTCCACTGAACGCGTCCGGCGGAGGTCCGGTCGGCGACGGGGGCGGTGGAGCGGCCGTCGGCGTGGGTGACCCCGGCGCGGAGGTCGGCGGTGCCGTCGAGGTGGAAGCGGACGACGACGACGAGGTAGACGAGGTAGTAGTGGGCGACGTCGACGTCGACGGCGACGGCGAGGTCGTCGTCGGTGCCAGCGGCCGCGGGTGATCGACGGGACGGATCTTTGCACCGCCGCCGTACCCCGGGATGGTCACCGTGCCGCCGCCCCGGTTGGCTGACGGCGCCTGGCCCGGTCCCGGCGGTGCCCCCGGTGGCGCCCCTTCGGACGGCGGGGGCGCTGGAGCGGGGATCATGGTGATGGTCGGCGCCGGCAGCGGCGACAAGGTCACGGTCTGCGGTGGCGGCGGTTTTTCCTGGGTGGGAATGGTGATGGGCCGCCGTGGCGAGGCCGGTGGTGGCGAGGCGCCGTTGGCGGGGGCGCCGCCGATCATCGAGGCCACCAGGGTGCCGTGGGCGTCACAGTCGGATAAGCCGTCACCGCCGGCCATCACGTAGTCGCCACCCGGAATCAGCCGCGGCAACCGGGGATGCGGGGTCACGCCGGTGTCGATGACGGCGACCTTGATGCCTTCACCACGCCCGAACCGCCACGCCTCGGTGAGATTCAGCATGTCCATGTACTTCGGCTGCACCTTGAAGTCGGTGCCGGGCAGCACCCCTACCTCGGTGCAGTAGGAATTCTGCTTCGTCGCGGCGATCGGCCCGGGCGGGCTGTCCGGTGGCAGCGCACCCGGGTCGATCTGCGGCGGAGTGATTGCGTACGCGGGCGGCATGCCGGCCAGCGCACCACCGGTGAGCAGCATCGCGGCCAGGGTCGCGCTGCTCGCACGACCCCGCCACGACCACGTGCTACCGGTAGCGGATCGCTGCATAGACGTTCATCAACCACAATGCCAGCGGGAAGATCGGCATCAGGCAGAGGTATTCGATCCATTCCACGAACTTGCGGAACAGCGGACTGTAGACGGTGTTGGGCACCACCGCGGCAGCGGTGAGGCCCGCGGTCGGCAGGGCAACCAGCACCGCGGCCGCGATCGACACCGACAGCGGCGACGAGAGCACCAGGGCGTAGCGCACCGCCACCACGGCGATGATCAGCACACCGGTGGCGGCCAGCGTAATGGCCTGCCAGCGGTCGACGTACGAGCGGCCACGCAGCACCAGGAACCCGGCGGTGAATCCCGCGAGGATCAGCGGCAGCCACCGCTCGTGGGTGTGCGGGTTGCACAGGGCGGAGAGAGTGACGACTACCAGGACGCCCAGCCCGATCAGCAGACCGCTCAGGAACGACCGAGCCCGCTCGGCCTGCAGCAACACATCGCGTACCGAGGCCGGTCCTTCCAGGGTGGGCGGGCCGCCCTCCGAGCGCACCACGGTCGTGGGCAGGTCGGGCCGGGCCTCGAACACCCACCGGCTGGTCGCCGACGGGAACACCGGCAGCCGGATGCCGGCCAGTCGCCGGGACAGTGCCGGGGCGGCGTGGTACAGCAGGACGCTGGCCAGCAGCAGGCAGGCCAGCAGGGTGACCGCGCTGGTGTTGGCGACCATCCGGGACAGGCTGGCCAGGGTGGCGAGCGCGCTGATGGTCACGATCGCGGTGTAGATCGCCAGCCGGCGACCGGTGAACCGCAATGCCAGCGCCGCACCGACGGCGAGGACGCCGAAGCCCAGCACGGCGTGCGGCGAACCGACCGGTCCGGGTGGTGCCGCGGCAGCCGCCACCGTGACCGGGACAAGTCCGCTCATCAGCAGGATGTCCGCGACGCGGCGGTCGGCGTCGGTCTTGGCGCGCATCAGCAGCATGCCGGCCACTACCAGCACCAGGACGCCGACGATTGCGGCGAAGATCGTGGTCAGCCAGCTGTTGTGGTGCCACCGCCACCAGCCCAGCACGCCGGAGGCCAGCACCACGCCGGTGGCCACCATGGACGCGCCGACCTGAAGGGCCATCACCGGGTCGATCGCGGCGAAGCGCTTGCTGAGGTTGGACGAGACCGCGGTGGAGATGTGCTCGATGACCTGCGAGCGGTGTTCGGTGTCCGCGACGAACCGGATCCACAACCGGTCGCCGTCGAAGACGTCCTGCTCGGTCAGCGACTGGGTGGCGCGCAGTGGCGTGCCGTCCACCAGGCACAGCGCCCAGCGGCCGCGCCCGGTCGCCTCCAGCGGGGTCTCCCCGAGTTCACGCAGGCGGCTGTTGACCACCTTGAGCAGCGGGTCGGTCATCACCGAGACCGGCGCGTTGGCGTCCAGCAACACCCCGATCTGCACCCCCTCGCCGGCCATGATGCCGACGACGACGGCCCTGGGCGACGAAATACCCTCGATGTCAGTCTGTGGCGCGTCAGCTACTGCGGTCATCGTCCTGCACCTCCCGCCGTGGCGAATGAGTTAGCTTCTGGTTTTTGCTGCGTGGTGGGCTTGCTCGGTGTGGTCACCGAGGCGCCGGTGGCTCCGCTGCTCCCGTGGAGCTGCGGCTGGACTGACTCCAAGTTCATGTGCCTCGCCTCGCGCTGATAGTTGTGGTGACGTGCTGCTTTTCCTGGTGCAACCCGTCCAGAGCAGTATGCCGTGTTGACATCCCGCTCGCATTTTATGTTGAAAAATGTTGTCTGACTGCGTGTTTCGTAACGGCGTTGTTAAACCCTGCTGTGCGATTTCCATTCGCCGTACGGCAGCGTGTCCAGCACGGTCTTGACTCCCACCTGCACCAACTGTGGGGTGGCCGGGCAGATAGCCAGCCATGCCTCGCCGGAGCCGGCCGTCCTGGCCTGTTGGTAGAGGGCGATGCGGCCGCCCGAACCGTCCTTCAAAGACAGCACCGACGAGCTCGGTCCTTTGGCGTCGTCCCGGTACTGGCGCGCATACACAGCGACCTCAGCAGCGGGATCGGACAGCGCCTGACCTAGCGCGGCGACGGTGGAGGCGCTGATACCCATGCGCCGCAGATCACCGCCGGAGAACACGTTGAAGCCCGACTCCTGCCACGACTTGGTGGCTTCGAGCATCTCCTCGAGGGGCACGTTGACGGCATTGATCGCCGCCGGGTCGGCGTGGTGGATGGATTCGAGCCCGTCCAGCACCAGCGCGGCAATCGAGGCGCTGTCAGAGACGACGACGTCATCGACGGTGATGTCGTTGCCCACCCGCACCGCGGACACCCAGTGTTGGGCGCGGCGGGCCAGTACCACCCGGAATTCGTTGTCGGGGATCTCACGCGAGCCCGGGGGCTGATTCTCGTCGTCGACGACGCCGTAGAGCAACTTGCCCCGCGACAGCAGCGCAACGACCTCGAGGTCGGGCGCGGCAAGCACCTTCATGCGCGCGGCCACCTGTTCGTTGACGGTGTCGCCCACCACGATGCCCTGCTCGCGCATGACCGCCATGCCCGGATGTTCGTTGAGCCAATCGTTGTTGTCGGTGGAGACATACGGCCGGCACCGCAACTCCGGTGCTACGTGCCGGATGTCCAGCAGTGCCTGCAGCATCCAGAAACCGTCGACATTGACAGTGATGTCCGTGCGGGTGCTCTGTTGATCCATCCCCTACCTCGTTGACTCTGTGTGATGACTACAGGACACGGCAGCACACCGACTTACCTGGTGTGCTGCCGCGTCCGCAGTTTTGGTTATCAGGCCCAGCTGGAGCCGACGGCGCTGTCAGTCTGCGCCATGTTGTTGCCGGCGGACTGAACCTTCTGGCCGTGGGTGTTGGCCTGCTCGTAGATCACCTGGAAGTTGCGGCCCAACTGGGCGATGAACTCCTGGCAAGCCACCGAACCGGCGCCGCCCCAGAAGTCACCGGCAGCCAGCACATCGCGAACGATGGCCTGGTGCTCGGCCTCCAGGTTGGCGGCCTGGGCGCGAATGAGCGCGCCGTGGGCGTCGACGTCGCCGAACTGGTAATTGATGGTCATATCTGTGTTCCTTCTGTGTCGGGTCGGTCGGGCTAGCTGCTGAGGATCTGCTGGGAGGCCTGCTCTTGCTGCTCGTAGTTGTTCGCGTCGCGAACCAACCCGTCGCGCACCCCGTGCAGCATGTTCACGATGTTGCGGAAAGCGGTGTTCATCTGACCCATGGTGTCCAGCGAGGTGGCCGAGGCCAGACCGCTCCAGCCCGCACCCGCGATGTTCTGCGAGGACGCGTACATGCGACGGGCCTCGTCCTCGACGGTCTGGGCGTGGGTCTCGAAACGGCCAGCCATGGCCCGCATTGCGTGCGGGTCGGTCATGAAGCGAGTTGCCACTTGATGTCTCCTTGTTAGTGAATGATCTGGATTTACAACGCGATGGCCGATCAGCGCTACAGGCGTAACCGCCGACCGGGAAAAACTACGGAGAACCCCCTCTTCCGTCAGCCGGCGGCCACCGGGCTGCGTCACGGCCGGAAAGGTGTCGAACCCGAACCACGCTGTTCGAGTCGACGGCGAATGCAGGTGATCCGAAGTGACGGCCTCCGACCAAGCCGCTCAACCCCGAAATCACCGCCTGTCTGCCAGTTCGATCAGCCTGCGGCGGCTGCGTTGGCGGCCTCGGTGGCCGCGTACGAACCCGAACTGGTGGCCAGAGTGTTCACGAACATCTCGTGAATCGCTGCGGCCTGGGCGCTCACGGCTTGGTACATCTGCGCGTGCGCGGCGAACTGGGCGGCGGTCAACGCCGATACCTCGTCGGCGGCCGCCGGAACCACCCCGGTGGTCGGGGCGGCCGCTGCCGCGTTCTGCGCGCTCATCGCGGTACCGATACCCTGCAGGTTTCCGGCCGCCGAGGTCAGCGCCTCCGGCTGTGTGGTCACGAAAGACATGCTTTTTCCTCTCAAATCTTCTCAGTAACCGCTCTCTGCAAGAGAGTAGATGACTGCGTCGGCCACCGGTCGCCTCAAAAGCTACCCGTTGGCAGTTGTTCACTGGACGGTAAACCTTATTCACCTGGTGTAACGACACAGTAACAGCGGTTAACCCGATTTGGCTTGACCTCGCACCAGTCCATGGCAACCTCCCAGCTTCGGACCGCCGGGTTGTGCCGGGCTGCTCCGCCGCGACGGCTACGACACCGGCAACTCGGCCTTGTGCCGAGGGCAGTATGCGTCGATGCTCGCCCCGACGAAGAAGCCGGCATGAAAAGCCGGCATGCTGCTGCTGTTCAGCACGTCGCTGGCCACCTCATTGGGCGACATGCCGCTGTCGAGCCTGTCGCAGACGAAGTGTGCGGCCTCGATCGCATGTGAGTTGGAAATGTGGTCGGTGATGCCTTCGGACCGCAACTCGGCGAGGAATTTGTCGTCGACGGTGTCAGCGTGTGCGGGCGCGCCCGCGCCGAGCAACGCCAGCAGCGCCACCGCGATAAGCCGCCGATACATTCTGATGCTCCTGCAGATCAAGTGGTTGAGCCGGACCGCGAACCATGCCGGCTCCGGCATCCTGGGGTCGATTCTCGCGAGCTCGTCGCGAAGGCTGCGGCTATCCGGCGGGCATCGGGCGCGCCATCACGGTGGGTTTGAACCCGTAACGGGGCCCCGCGCCCGCCCCGCGCGTGCTGCCGCCCCCGCCGACGGGCATGCCGCTGAGCACGTTGCCGCTCTGCGCGCTTTCGCCCGCGATGATCGGCTCGCTGATCATCTGTACGGCCGGACGCACGGTGGGGGCGGCCGATGCGCCGGGCCACGAGGACGGAACCGCCAGGTGCCCGATGTGGGCGCCCTGTCCCAACCCGGCGGCCACCTGGCCGCCGGCCGTTCCCAACGCCCCGCTGATCGGCGGCGCCGCGACAGCTGGTGCGGCCGCGGCCGCGGCGGGAGGGTTCAGCCAACCCGCTGATTTGGCGATCTGGACGCCGAAGTTGCCCATACCCACGCTGAAGTACGGCAGACCCTCGGTGTTGTAGAAGAAGCTCGCGTAATTGGAATAACCCTGCATGAAGGTGCCCAGGTTGTTGGGCAGCGTGGTTTGCCCGGTCAGCAGGAACCAGATTTCGGTGAGGATCGGATAGTCGGTCGCGGCCGCCTGGGCCAGTTGTGACGCTCCACTGGGCGTGGACAGCAACCCCAACCGGCTGGTGATCTGATGGAAGAAGCTCTGCAGCGACTCCTGGATCGAGGCCACCGGTGTTGCCTGTGCGGCGGCGACCGCGGCCACCTGAGAGTTGGTTCCGATCGGGTCGGCGATGGCGGGCGCCGCGTCGAACGGCGACAGGTCGCTGGCCGCCGCCGCGGATCCGGCGTAGGTGTACATGGTCGAAGCGTTCTGGGCCCACATCTGTGCGTAGCCGGCCTCCAACTGTGCGATGACGCCGCTGTTGATGCCGAAGATGTTGGTCTGCAGTGCCTGCTCAAGCTCGGCGCGGTTGGCCGCAACCAGCGGCGGTGGCACGATCGCGGCGAACGCGGCTTCGAAGGCTGCCGCCACCGCCTGCGATTGGACGGCGGCATGCTCGGCTCGGGCGGCGGTAGCCGTCGTCCAATCCACAAAGGGTTGTACGGCTTGCACCATGGTCGCCGAGGCCGGTCCCAGCCACTCTTCGCCGGCAAGCAGGGCCAGCACGGCCTCATAGCCCTGGGCCGTCGACGCCAACTCGGCGGCCAGGGCGTTCCAGGCCGAGGCGGCGGCCAACCAGGAGGCCGCGCCCGGCCCGGAGTACATCATCGCCGAGGTGATCTCGGGCGGCAGGGCAGCCAAATCCGTTGTCATGTACTGACTCCTCACTTGTCCGTGTGGCGTTGACCGGTGTCACCCGGCCGAGGGTGGGCGGGTCAACACGGTGTGCCGCAACCCGTACCGGACACCGAGGTGGCCTGCGCGTTCGCCGTTGCGCGCACCCGGCGGAACACCGCGCAGCGCGGCGTTCATCACGTTGTCGGGGCTTACCTGGGCCGCCGGGGTGGCAAAGTGTGCGCTCGTCAGCTTCGGCACGGTCTGCTGCGCACTCCCGGTCGCGGCGCCCCAGCTCGCCGGCACCGACAGTCCGCCCACGTGCGCGGCGGACGCGGTGCCCGCCGTGACGCCTATGCCGCTGTGAAAATGCCACCCGCCGGCGCCCAGGGCGGCGAATTGCGGTGTCGGATACCAGGCGCCCCCGGCTCCGGCGGTGGTGCCCAGGCCCGGGAACAGTTGTTGCCCGATAGACCAACCGAAGTTCCCCAACCCCACCCCGAAGTACGCCTGCAGTGTTTGCCGCAGCACGTTGTACATGCCGGGATAGAGCCCCGCCCAGTTGTTGTCGGGCGTGGGCAGCCACCCCAGCATCGGTGCCCACCCGATCGGTGTGTCGACGATGTGCACGATGTCCGAGGGAGAGGCGCCCGCGGGTGCCACCGCGAGATCCCGGACTGCGGCGCGGGACAGCAACTGCGGAATCGTGTGCGCCGCCTCGGGGGCGGTGTCGCCGTCGTGCGCGTCGGTGGTGTGGGGAGGCGCGGCGAACCGGCTCAATTCGGTGGCAAGCGCTGCGGAGGCCGCATATCCGTACATTGCCGTGGCGTCCTGAGCCCACATTTCCAGATAATCGGCTTCGGCGGCCGCGATGGCGGGGAAATTCTGTCCGAATACATTGGTGGCGACCAGCGTCATCAATAGGACCCGGTTAGCCGCGATTACCGGCGGCGGCACCGTCATCGAGAATGCGGTTTCGTAGGCGGCCGCGGCGGCGCGGGCATGGTTGGCGGCTTCCTCGGCGCGGACGGCTGACGCACTCAGCCAACTCACGTACGGTCCCACTGCCGCAACCATCGACTCCGCGGCCGGTCCGATCCACAGCGAGGTGGTCAGTTCGGCCACCACAGATGTGTAACCCGTTGCAGTCAAACTCAATTCGACGGCCAGACTGTCCCACGCGGAGGCCGCGGCGAGCAGGGGTCCTGACCCTGGACCGGTGTAGATCCGGCCCGAGTTGATCTCAGGCGGCAATGCCGCGAAGTCGAACACCACCCTCCTAGCCAGCACACAATGGGGGTCGTTTCTGCACAGTCGCGGCCACGCTGCGGCAACCCTCTGAAAACATAGAGGCAACCACCGCGGCACCCGGTTCAGTCCACCAGATATTCATTTTCGCGAATTAGTTGTTAAACCGCAGTTCAGGAAAATGGCGAAAGGGGTAGCGAGCGTTTCAGTCCGACTCGAGCACAAGTGCCATTTCCGGGCAGGAGTCGACACCTTCCCTGGCGAGTTGCTCGTATCGTGCGGCGACCTGATGCTCCTGCAGGATCGAGTAGCCGGCCTCGTCGATCGGGAACAGCTCGGGGTCCACCGCGTAGCACTGTGCGTGCCCGGCACATTTCGACTGTTCGAGACGAATCCTCATCGGAAGTCAGCCTAGCCATCGGCTCGCCGGACGCCCCCGCACGCGACCACGTTGGTAGGTTTCCCGGCGTGAGCCCCCCGGACGCCTACCACGCCGGTGATTTCCACCTGCCCAGGCTGGAATACTCGTCACTGCCACTGGCCGCGGATCGCGGGGTGGGCTGGCGGGTCCTGCGGGGGGCGGGCCCGGTGGTCTTCATGAACGGCCACTATTATTTGACTCGACGCGAGGATGTGCTGGCCGCGCTACGCAATCCCGAGGTCTTTTCGTCGCGGGTGCTGCAGCCGCCGACCAATCCCCTCCCGGTACTCCCGCTCGCGTTCGACCCGCCGCAACACACCCACTACCGCAAGATCCTGCAGCCCTATTTCAGCCCGCACGCGCTGGGCAAATCCTTACCCGTGCTGGCCCGCCATGCAGCCGACATGATCGGCGCGCTCGCCGACCGCGGTGGCTGCGACGCGATGGCCGAGCTGGCACGTCTCTACCCATTCCAGGTGTTTCTCGACCTCTATGGGCTGCCCCTTGAGGACCGGGACCGGTTGATCAACTGGAAAGACGCCATCACCGGCGACCAGGCCTACCTGTCCCTGGCCGAGATGGAAAAGGGGCAGATTAACCTGTTCGGCTATCTCAGCGACGCGATTCAACAGCGCCGGCAACATCCTGGCTCCGACATGTTGTCCCACATCATGACCGACCCGGCCGGCCTCACCGACCTCGAACTGCTGGGCATGAGTCACCTGCTGATCCTCGCCGGTCTGGACACAGTGACGGCGGCCATTGGTTTCGCTCTGCTCGAACTCGCCCGCAGGCCGCTGTTGCGTGCCCAGATCCGTGACGATCCGCGGCAGACCCGACATTTCGTCGAGGAGATCGTCCGGCTCGAGCCTGCGGCACCGGTGGCGCCCCGGATCACCACCACATTCGTCCACGTCGGTGGCATGACCCTGCCACCAGGTGCGCAGGTCCGGTTGTGTATGGCCGCGGTCAACCGCGACGGCAGCGATGTGACGTCCACCGACGAGCTGGTCATGGACGGCAAGCTGCACCGGCACTGGGGTTTCGGCGGCGGACCACATCGCTGTCTGGGCTCCCACCTCGCGCGGATGGAACTGACGGTCGTCGTCGCAGAGTGGCTCAGAAGGATCCCGGACTTCGGCCTACCGGCTGATTATTCGCCGCAGATCGCATTTCCATCGAAGACGTTCGCGCTCATGTCGCTGCCGTTGCAGTGGGACTGAGCGGGGTGGGTTATCCCGGTATCCGGCGTCTCCCCCAGCGACGCTCCTTTCTATGAGCGTTCATAGAAATACTGGAGAGCAGCCTGAAACATAGCGAATACATAGATTGCGGACCGATCCTCGGATCATCGGGCAGCGCCTGCCCCTGCATGGTATTTGCCCAGTTCACAGACCGGCATGGGCAACCACGGGTTGAACGCACGCTGAACATAACTCGGCACCTAGTGAACAGTCGGCGTCTTCGGTTCCTGCAGAGCAGCTGCCAATCTAATGTGGTTCATGTGAGTCAACTGAGATAGCTACCAGATCTTCAGATGACCTGATATAATCCGCGACTTTTGTTAAAGCGGGGGGACGCCGATCGAGGCAGTCGCAGCACATCGGGGTGTTGCGCTCAATCCGAAAATCAAGCCACGCCGGAGGAATCTGATGTCTTTTGTTCGTACCTATCCCGAGCACCTGGTCGCTGCAGCCAGCAATTTGCAGTCGCTGGGTGCGGCGTTCAACGCCGGGACTGCGGCGGCTGCCGGGCCCATCACGACGGTGTTGCCCGCTGCAATCGACGAGGTGTCGGTGCTGACGGCAGCGCAGTTCGCCACGCACGGTCAGCGGTTTGCGGAGTTGAGTGCACAGGCATCGCGGATTCAGGCGCAGTTGGCGGCGACGCTGGCCACCAATGGGGTGTCGTACGCGGACACCGAGGCGGCCAACGTCGCAGCGGGGCTGTAGACGGGTATCAGAGACCAGGGGCAGGGGCATCGTGGTGGATTATGGATTGTTGCCGCCGGAGATCAATTCGGCGCGAATTTTTGCAGGTCCGGGTCCGGCTTCGCTGATTGCCGCGGCGACGGCGTGGCAGGGTTTGGCGGCAGACTTGGCGGCGGCGGCGACGGGTCATCGATCGGTGATCGAGACGTTGACCAGTGGTCCGTGGACCGGTCCAGCCTCAGCACAGGTGGCGGCGGCGGTTTCGCCGTTCATCATGTGGTTGACCAACAGTGCCGAGCAGGCGGGACAGACGGCAGGTCAGGCCGGTGCGGCGGCTAACGCCTACGAGACGGCATTGACGGCGTCGGTGCCGCCACCCATGATCGCGGCGAACCGGGCGTTGGTGCAGGCGTTGACCGCGACGAACATTTTTGGGCAGAACAGCGCCGCTATTGCGCAGTTGGAGGCCCAGTACGGCGAGTTCTGGGCCCAGGACGCCGGGGCGATGTACACCTATGCCGGCAGCACCGCGGCGGCTACCCAGCTCGCCGAACCGGTGGCGCCGGCAGAGGTGACTGATCCGCTGACCGGGCCCGTCGATCAGGCGATCGCCGCGGTCAAGGCCCAGGGTTCGGCCATCCAGACCCAGCTCAACAATGTGGGTGCTTACGTGAATCCCCGGGTCGGCGATGTGCTCAAGACGTTATCGTCGCCGCTCAACGGCAACGGCCCGGCCATCGATGCCTGGCTGATGGCCAACACGCCGCTGGATGACATTGTGCCGCTGTACCAGAAGTACCTGTCGCCGTACATCAACTCGGTAGCGGCTTCGATTCAGGTGGTCCAATCCGTCGGCCAGAACAGCAGTGGTCTTTCGGGCCTCCTCAGTTTCGGCAACACCCTCAGCAAGGACGCCGCCTCTGCGGCTAGCAAGGCTGCCGAGGCTGCGACCGGCGCGGGGCAGGCTGCGGCAGGTGCTGGACAGGCTGCGGCCGGTGCTGCGGGCAAGCTGGGTGGGGTGGCTGCGGGCCTGGGCAAGGCGGTGCCGCTGGGCGGGTTGTCGGCGCCGGCGAGTTGGACGCCGTGGCATGCCACGCTGAATCCGGGGGTGGCCTCGGCAGTTCCGGCGGGTGCTCAGGGCGCCAACAGCTTCCCGATGGCTCCGCCGTTCGGGCAGTTCGTCAACGGTGGCTACGGGCGCAATCAGCCGACATATGGGTTCAAGCCCTCGGTGATGGCCAAGCCCCCGGCCGCCGGCTAGCGGTCATCGGGCATCAGGGGGAACAGACACCGATGTTCGACTTCGGCTTGTTGCCGCCCGAGATCAATTCCGGGCGGATGTATACCGGGGCCGGTTCGGGGCCCATGCTGGCCGCCGCGGCAGCGTGGAGCGTCCTGGCAGCTGAGATGGCCTCCGTCGCGCAAGGCCACCGGTCGGTGATCGTGGAACTGACCGGTGGGCCGTGGGTCGGGCCGGCCGCGGAATCGCTGGTCGCGGCGGTGACACCGTTCATCGCCTGGCTGGACAGCGGCGCGGCGGAAGCCGAGCAGGCCGCCGGTCAGGCATTCACCGCTGCGGCGGCCTACGAAACGGCGTTCACCGCCACGATCCCGCCGCCGGTCATAGCGGCCAACCGGGCGTTGCTGGGGGCGTTGGTGGCCACCAACTTCCTGGGGATCAATACTCCGGCCATCATGGCCACCGAGGCGGCGTACGCGGAGTTCTGGGCCCAGGACGCCGGGGCGATGTACAGCTATGCGGGGAGTTCCGCGGCCGCCACCGAGTTGACCGAGTTGCCCCAGCCCGCCGAGGTCACCGATCCCACCGGACTGGCCAACCAGGCCGTTGCGGCCCTCAAGAGCGCGGGCCAGGCGGTGGAAGGCCAACTCAACAACCTGGGATCGCACATAGCGCCGCGTCTCGGCGATGTGCTGCAGACACTGTCGTCCCCACTCAACGGCCAGGGCGCCGCGATCGACAGCTGGATCGCCGCCAACACTCCCCTCGACGACATCGTCCCGCTCTACACGAAATACCTGTCGCCCTACATCAATTCGTGGGCATTGTTGAACCAGAGCACGCTGTGGTTCGGAGACGACGCAGCGGGCTTCGCGAAGGTCGCCACTGTTGCGAATACGCTGTCTGCCGACGCCGCCAAGGAAGCCGCAAAAGCTACCCAGGCCGCCGGAGCGGCCGCGCGCAGCGGCGTCGGCGGCGTGGCCGCGAGTCTGGGTAAAGCGGTCCCGATCGGCAAGTTGTCGGCCCCGGCCGGCTGGACCACGGCAACCGCACCGAGCACCGCTGGCGCGACAGCGATCAGCAAGGCCACCGCGATTCCCGCTGCGGCCGAAGGCAGTGCCTGCAACGTGCCCGGGACCGGCCCCGTCGGCCAGTTCGTCAACGCCGGCAACGGCCGTAAGACCCCCGCCTACGGACACCGACTCAAATTCATGACCAGACCACCGGCAGCCGGCTAGTTAACCTGGTTGTCGACTTCACGCCACGTTGTCCCCCACGTGGCGTGACCTTTTCGCGAAGACCTCTGCGGCAGTTCGCCGTTCGCTGCACAGTTTCGCAGTAGCCGTGACCGTCCCGGTGCTCGATCGAGCTGTGTGCAGCGCGCTCGTCGCTCTTCGCATTCAACAGATGACAGGGCCAGAAAGGACAATGCCGCTGCGTGGCGCCGGCCGTCAACCGGCGCCGCCGCAGCGGCAGGGCCCGTGTTACTTGCGCACCTCGGTGGCTGCGACCTGCACGAAGGTGCCGGTGTCCTCGGCCATCAGCAGGCCTCGACCGCGGGGCAACGGACCACCCTTCATCTTGCCCCGGATGAAGCCTTCGTCCGGGTCGGCGTCCATCACCAGCAGCGGCGCATTGGCCTGATGCAGACCTCGGAGCATCGGGTCGCTGCCTGCCGACGACCAACCGCCGAAGGTGCGGGTGACGATCACGTGCAGACCGACGTCGGCGGCCCGGTTCACGAACGGCACCACCTTGTGCAGCGGCGAGTCGAAGCCGGGGGGCAGCTGCTGGATGTCGTCGACGATCAGGAAAATCTCCGGACCGCTCCACCATGACCGCGACAACAGCTCCTCGGCGGACAGACCCGGCGGTGGTTCCCGCCCCGCCAATGCCGCCGACAGCTCACCCATCATCGCGACCACGCCGTCGAGGTTGTAGGCGAATTTCTCCACGTAGTCCGAGCCCAGCGTGGTCAGCAGTTGCCGGCGCGGGTCGATCAACCACACCTGCGCGGATTTGCGTCCGGGCGGCGGGGGCGGTGCGCTGGTGGCACCGGGCGCGTACAACCGGCCGATTTCGGACATGATGGTGGCCAGCGTCGTGGTCCGCCCACATTCGCGTCGACCGGTCACCATGAGGTGCGAGTTCTCGGCGAAGTTGAGGTAGACCGGCTGCAGGTCCAATTCGGAAATGGCCCAGGCGATTCCGCCGGCACCGACGCCCTGACGGGTGTCCCGCGCCGCAAGCTCGCGGACCTGTTCCACACCGAACCGCGCCGGCAGTCGCCGCACCGGGGGTGCCACCGCCGTGGTGAGCCGGCTGACCGCGGCGACCACACTGTCGCTCTCGAACACATTGTCGGCGGTGCTGGACAACGACGGGCGGGCCACCAGGGTGTGCAGGCCGGCCTGCGGGTCACTGTCGAGTCGCACGTAGTTGACCGCAACCATGCCGCGCCCCGGCTTGACCGGGACGTCCTTGGCGAACCGGGAACGCACCAGCTTGGCGTCCTCGACGGCGGCCAACCGCAGTTCGACACGCGAGCCGAAACCACTGCGCACCGGGGGCCGCAGCTCCGATTCGCGGTCGGCGGTGACGATCACGTGCACACCGAACGAGGGACCCTGGTTGATGATCACGTTGACCTGGTCGATCAACACCTCGTTTTCCTCGGCCAAGGCACGATAGTTGTCGATGACCAGGTAGACGTCACCGAACCCGTCGTTGGGCACCGGACCGGCTTCCCCGCCGAACTTGCGGCGCCGGAACATCTCCATCGACGCGATGCCGTACTCCAGGAAGCTGCGCTTGCGTTCGCGCACCAACGCCAACAGCTCAGCGACCGTACGGCGGACACCGTAGGGATCGGTGGGACCGGCGACCTCGCCCACGTGCGGCAGCTGGGCCACCGTGGTCAACGCGGTGCTGCTGTAGGCCAGGCAGTAGAACTGCACCTGCTCGGGTGTGTGGGTCAGCGCCGCCGAGCAGATCAACGTCTGCAACGCGGTGGTCTTGCCGGAACCGCCGGCGCCCAGGATCAGGACGTTGGAGCCCGGCCCGGAGGTGTCGACCGTCCACGGCGGCTGGTCGTGCTTGAACGGCCGGTCGATGATCCCGATCGGGAACACCAAATTCCTGGCCGAGCCGTAGTCCTTGTTCCACGGGTGCCCGAGGAAGCGGTTGACCAGTTCGTCGATGGCGATCGGCTGGGTCAGCGGCGGCTGCCACAACCGGTACGGCTCGAACTTGATCTTGCGCAGCTGATCGATGATCACCGTGCCGACCTTCGGCGTACGGATCGCCTCTTCCTCCTCCTCGACGACCTCACCGTTGGTCAGGGCGGGCAGGTCAGGCTCGACGGTCGGACCGCCGACGCTGACTTCCATCGGCGTGAACGAGTTGGTGAACAGTTGCGGGCGCACGTAGTCGATGCTGTGCACCAGCACCGGGGCTTCCTCGCCGTCGACGCTGGAGATGCGGAAGTAGTCGCGCCACAGGAACTCGGCCTGGAACCGGATGATGTCTTCCAGGCTCTTACGGAAGTAGCCCAGCCCGGCCTGCGCCGGCAGGTTCACCGCGTTGGGCACACCTGCCGCCTGCGCGGCGCCGGCGGTACGGGCTTTCAGCACCAGCCGGTAGCCCATGTTCTCCATCAGCTTCTCGGCGCGGCTCTCGATCGTCTGGGACGCCATCATCAGGTGGATCCAGTAGGCGCGGCCCTGCCGGCCGATCGAGTCGAGCACGTCGACGGCGGTCGGCATGATCCGGAACCACTCGTAGAACTCGTCGATGACGACCACCAGCATCGGCAGCGGCGCCATGTCCTGGCCGCGTGCCCGCATCCTGGTCCGCACGGAGTTGTATTCCTTGGCGTCGTCCACTCCGGCGCTGTCACAGATCGCCTTGCGACGCGCGATCTCGCCCCACAGCGCGTCCAGGAAGCGCTCCATCAGCGCCTGGTCTTCTTCCAGGTCGGTGATGATGCGCGACACGTGCGGCACCCCGGCGAACGGCTTCACGGCCGATCCACCCTTGAGGTCGGCCAGCACGAACTGCAGTTCCTCCGGCGGGTGACCGAGCATCAGCGACTCGATCACCGTGCGCACCAGCGTCGACTTACCCGAACCCGTCGTACCCGACATGACGCCGTGCGGGCCGTCGCCGCCTTCGTCCAGCGACTTCATGTCCAGGAACAGCAGCTCGCCGTTGTCGGAGCGGTTGCCGAACGGCGCCCGCAACCTGGAGCGGCCCATCGTGTCCGTGCGGCTGCCCCACAGATCCTCGAAGTCGATCGCGGAAGGATCGTTGATCCCGTAGTAGGACAAGATGTCCCGGGCGCCGATGTGGGCGACCCGCTGGCCGATCTCCTCGTAGGCCTCGGCGAGTCGCCACTGGGCCAGCTTCTGACTGAACTCTTCGGCTTCGGCGGTGCTGATCTGGTCGGTCAGCGCGAAGAACCACGGCTTGTCGTCGATCACCATCCAGGTGTCACGGTCGCGGGGCAGCGCCTCGATCACGCCGATTTCGTCGAACTGCAGCTTGCGCTCAGGAACCCCGGTCCACATCGACGAGCCGGTCAGGTCGAAGAACGTCACGCCGTCGACACCCTCGGCGCTGATCACGTACTCCCACTGCGGGTCGTCGACGTCGGCGATGATCACGTGGTGCGGGGTCGGCGTCTGCGCCGAGGAACTGGCGTGCCGAGGTGTGAAAGACCCACGCCCGGCGAACAATTCGGCCTGCTCGGCGGCGAACTCGCGCACCGAGCTGTACACCATCCGGGCGTTGCCGGCGGCGTCGTGGCGCCGGGAGTCGCCGAAGTGCGGCAGCCACTTGACCCAGTCCCACTCCTCGAGGTCCGAGCTGACCACGATGAACTGCATGTGGTCGGGGCCGTGCGAGAAGGTCAGTTGACAGATGATCGAGCGCATCAGCCCGAGCACCTGCTCGCGGTCCCCGACCAACGCATACCAGGGTTCCACCAGCACCGAGATCATCTTCGGCAGGTTGTAGACCACGCTCTGGTAGCGCCCGAACTCCTGCAGCGCCTTACCGGTCACCGGCTCCAGCTCGATGTCGGTGGGCATGTTCTGCGGCTCACCCCAGGTGACCTCGGGTCGCGTCATACCGACGCCGACGCGGACCACCCCGAAGTTGAGGTCTTTGCCGTCCGGCTTGCGCTCCCACATGCGCGACGTCCCCACCGCGGCGGACAACGTGTTGGGTGCCGGGTGGAACCAGCGGTAGTTGGCGTCCATGCTGTCCGCCGACTCCTGCGCGGTCTCCCGCAGCATGTCCAGCATCAGCATGAACTGGGCGCGCATCGCGTCCAGTTTCGGCCGGCTCATCTGCTGCTGGCCGCCGAACCGGCCGCCGAACATCATCATCATCATTCCGCCGACCATGAAGATCGGGAAGATCGAGCCGACACCGCCGAACACGTGTGAGCCGCTGGCGAAAGTCATGGCGACCATGCCGCCGAGCAGACCGATCACCACCACGCCGACCACGATCAGCCACCAGGGCTTGCCCTCGGGCGGCGGAATGCTCAGCGGGGTCGGCAGAACAATGTTCTCCGGCTTGATGACCGGCGGTCTCTCCGGTGTCGGTCGGGCAAAACCACGTTTCACTTCGGTACCACCAACTCTGCAGGGGTCATGTCCATCGGTAGCGTGTCGTGCTCCACCAGAGCATCCGCGCGCGACAATGTCGGGCCTTGCGGCATCAGCCGCAGCGCCACCCACGGCGCCAGGCTCGGCTGCAGGGTCAGACCCAGCGCTTCGCGCGCTTCCTTGGTGTCGTCCACCCCGAAGCGCGCACCCGCGTTGGTCAGCCACCACAACGACTCGGTGGTCTGGGCGCCGGGATTGTTGCCGGTGACCGCCACGAAATTCGCGTAGTTGGGTCCGAAATAGACCTGGTCGGCCACGCGTCCGGTCATGTCCGCCTTCACCAGGTTGACCACCCGGTTCATCTCGCTGGGCTTGATCGGCAGCGTCGGCCCCGAGACCACCTGGACCCGCGCGCGGTTCTCACCGGTGGTTCGTTCCCACCACCAGCAGGTGGACGGGTTCTCCCGGATGTCCTGCACGTTCAGCGGATCGTTCGGGTAGGAGGACAGGTCCAACCGGTTCACCACCGGCATCTTGGCCAGCGCGGACGGTTCGACCGTCACCGGCTTGGTGTTGCCCGGCCGCTCGGCGTTCTGCAGGATCTGGGCCACCAGCGGCGGCAGGGTTTGCACCCCGTCGGTCAGCACCAGCGAATACTGTTGTGGCCCACTGATTTGCGGGGTGACGAGGATCGTTCCGACCGGACCGGGCGCACCGGGGAAGGTCGGCTGGGCGCCCGCGTTGGGCACCTCGGGGACCAGCAGTTCCGGTCCGACCGGCAGCGCGTCGTAGAGCGCGTGGCTCATCGGCCGCGCCTGCGTCACCTGTTCCGGGGTCAGTCCGAGTGGCAGCAGCACCGACCGGTCGGTGGCGTCGATCTTGGACCGGCGGCCTTCCCGGATCACCCAGGTACTGCCGCCATAGCTGAGCACCACCGCGTCCGATCCGCTGAGAATGCGACGGTGGCCGCTCATGTCCGGCGTTCCGTCGATCACCGTCACGGTCACCCCGCCCGGCGAAGCCATCCCACCCGACGTGCCGCCCACGGTGTCGCACACCAACCACGACGACGCGGGAGGGTTCTTCGGCGCGAACTCGGTGGGAGCGCCGGGAATACCGACCAGCGGTCCGTGCGGCATGCTGGCGATCTGGCTGCTGCGGACCAGGTGCGGGTTGTCCGGGCGCCCGGTGATCAGTCGTGCCGACGCCAGGTTCAGCGCCGGGTAGAGCCGGTCCCCCACTTTGACGTACAGCGCCCCGGAGTCCCGGTCGGCGATGATCGGGGCATCGTTGATCTGGCCCGCCGGGCTGATGAAGGAGTACAGCAGGGCGCCCAGGCAGATGACCAGTGCCGCCGAGACCGACGCGACGACGGCCAGGGTCTGACGCCGACCGGGCTCGATCTCCATGCGCACCCGCCACCGGGTCAACGCCATGGCGGTGCGGCGCGCCAGGAATTGGTAGCCCGTTACCTGGGTCCGCGTCGACAATCCGAGACCGTATCCCGATCCCCGCTGTCCGCGGCTATGTTCAGCCACGTTCGATCACCTTCCGGTTGTCAAAATCCCTGGATATGAGCCCTTGCGGTCAAGTACATCGATAACCGTAGGGCACCCGTAGAGACCTCGCCAGGCGGCAGGAGCCGTCGGCGGCCGCGCTGGATCCCCCACGGTTTCATCGTGTCTTCTCTGGGCATGGTAGCCGCGAATGGCCCAGTCGGCGCGCTAAGTCACACACCGCCGGATTCCCCGGTCCGAGCTGCGGGTAGCAAGATTGCCGGCATGACCGAGCTTGCGCCGTCTCTCGTCGAACTCGCCCGGCGGTACGGCATCGCCACGAGTTATCAGGATTGGACCGGCCGGCAGGTGCTGGTCTCCGAGACCACAGTGGTGTCCGTTCTTGCCGCGCTCGGCGTCGCGGCCGGGACCGAGCAGCAGCGCAACCAGTCCCTCATCTCCAAACGTCGGGCGTACTGGCAACGGCCGCTGCCGCCGACGGTGGTGTCCCGCGCCGGGGCGCAGACGCGATTCTGGGCGCATGTGACCCATGGCGCGCCCGCCGACGTGTGGTTGGAGCTCGAGGACGGCACCCGACGCACCGGTGCGGACAGCGGCATCGTGCAGATCGACAACTTCACGCCGCCGTTCGAGCTGGACGGCCGCTGGGTCGGTGAGGCCAGTTTCCTGCTGCCGGGCGACATTCCGCTGGGCTACCACCGGTTGCAGCTGCGTTCCGGCGACGAATCGGCCGACACCGCCCTGATCGTGACACCGGACTGGGTGGGGCTGCCCGACGCCCTCGGCGGCCGGCGGGCCTGGGGGCTGGCCGTTCAGCTGTATAGCGTGCGGTCCGGACGGTCGTGGGGTGTGGGCGACCTCACCGACCTGGCCGACCTGGCGCTCTGGTCGGCTACCGTGCACGGCGCCGACTACGTGCTGGTCAACCCCATGCACGCGGCGGCGCCGCCACGATCCGCCGCCGAACCCATGGAGCCCTCCCCCTACCTGCCCACGTCGCGGCGCTTCGTCAACCCGCTCTATCTGCGCGTCGAAGCCGTCCCGGAGTTCGTCGACCTGCCCAAGCGCCGCCGGGTGCGCCAATTGCGCGACCGCGTGCAGCAGCGCGCCGATCAGCTCGACCGCATCGACCGCGACACAGCGTGGGCCGCCAAGTGTGAGGTGCTGCGACTGCTGCATGCGGTGCCGAGGTCGGCGGGCCGCGAGTTGTCCTACGCCGCGTTTCGCGCCCGGGAAGGTCAGGCCCTGGACGACTTCGCGACCTGGTGTGCGCTGGCGGAGGTGCACGGCGGGGACTGGCGTCGGTGGCCGAAGTCGCTGCAGCATCCCGACGCCGGCGGTGTTGCCAAGTTCGTCAGGAAGAACCAGCGAGCGGTCGACTTCCACCGGTGGCTGCAGTGGCAATTGGACGAGCAACTCGCGGCCGCCCAGTCGCAGGCCGTGCGTGCGGGGATGGCGCTGGGCGTCATGCATGACCTGGCGGTCGGCGTGCACCCCACCGGTGCCGACGCCTGGGCTCTGCAGGATGTGCTGGCGCTGGGCGTCACCGCGGGCGCGCCGCCGGATGAGTTCAATCAACTCGGCCAGGACTGGTCGCAGCCGCCGTGGCGCCCCGACCGGCTCGAGCAGGCTGAGTACCGGCCGTTCCGTGCGCTGATCCGGGCGGTGTTGCGGCACGCCGGTGGCGTCCGGATCGACCACATCATCGGGCTGTTCCGGTTGTGGTGGATCCCCGACGGTGCGCTGCCCACCGGCGGGGCCTACGTGCGATACGACCACGAGGCGATGATCGGCATCGTCGCGCTGGAAGCTGTCCGGGCCGGCGCGGTCGTGGTCGGCGAGGATCTGGGCACCGTCGAGCCCTGGGTGCGCGACTACTTATTACTGCGCGGCCTGCTGGGCACCTCGATCCTGTGGTTCGAGCAGGACTTCGAGCAGGGAAATGCTTCCGGCGGCCCGCTGCCCGCCGAACGCTGGCGGGAATACTGTCTGTCCGCGGTCACCACCCATGACCTGCCGCCGACCGCCGGTTACCTGGCCGGCGACCACGTGCGGCTGCGGGAGGACCTGGGATTGCTGACCCGGCCGGTGGCGGCCGAGTTGGAGCACGCGGCGACGGAGCGGGCGGCCTGGCTGGCCGAACTGCGCCGCGTCGGTGTCCTCGCCGACGCTGAGGATCGGCCCGAGCAGTTGATCCTGGCCCTGTACCGCTACCTGTGCCGCACTCCGTCACGGCTGCTCGGGGTGGCCCTGACCGACGCGGTCGGTGACCGGCGTACGCAGAACCAGCCGGGCACCACCGACGAGTACCCGAACTGGCGGATTCCGTTGACCGGCCCGGACGGCCGGCCGATGCTATTGGAGGACGTCTTCACCGACGAACGCGCCGCGGCACTGCTTGATGCGGTGCGCGCCGAGATCGGGCCGTGAGTGCTGTGTCCACCGACCGCGCGGCCCTCAGCGACCTGGTGCACCGCTATGCAGCCTATGTCGACGATCGTGAATTCGATTCTGTGACAATGCTTTTCACCGAGAATGCCGAACTGACGGTGCCGGACCCGCCGGGCAATCTGCGGCCGGTCCGCTCGCATCGGGGCCACAGCGCGATCGCGGACGCGGTGGCTGCCGTTGCGCACGTGGCCCGCACCGAGCACGCCATCGTCGGTGAGGTCTACGACCCGGGCCCACGCAGCGGAGCCGCGCGTGGCCGGATCGCGTGCGTGGCGCACCACTGGAGCCGGCGGGCTGAGGAGGTGATCGACGCCGTATGGCATCTGCGCTACGACGACGAATACGAACTCACTGACACCGGTTGGCGGATCAGTAGTCGAGCTCTGACGATCAACGCCATCGAGACCCGCCCGGTACGCCGGTTACTGCCCCGACGGTAGGCCGAACCGTTTGTGCCAGCGGCATTCCGGGTAAATTCCCGACGGGCTCCAACTCGGTCGATCGGGACGACCGCTGCAAGTTGCTGCAGAGGAGATGCTCATGGACGACGCCGCACGCTACGCCGTGGGCGGGCAACCGCACGACTCGATGCGGGCGCTGGATGACTTCGAAGACAACGTGGAACGCGCACCCGGACTGGTGGTCATGACCGGCGCGGTTCTGGCGTCCGTGGGGTCGGTGGCGGCGTTCGCGCTGGGCAAGATCGGTATCGGAATCGGCGCCGCCAGCAGCGGAATGCTGATCCTGAGCGCTGGGTTGTCCTGGCTCAGTATGGAACGGCGCCGGGTACGCGCCGCGGAACGCGAGATGCGGTTCGACGAAGCGCCGCGGCGGGCGGGCTAACGCAGGTCGGCGAGGTTCTGCACCGACTTGCGCACATCGGAGCGCAGCACTCGCGCCACGACTTTGCCGACCGGCCCGCTGAGTACGCCGCCGCTGAGGTCGGCGGTGAGGTCGAAGGTCGAACCCGGATCCTGCGGGGTCACCTTCATCGCGACGGTGATGCGGATCCCGCCGCGGCCGCGGCCTTGCAGTTCAATGGATTTCGGCTCGTCATACTCGGTGACTTCCCAGTGGATGACATTGCGGAAGCCCTTGACCTTGACACACGACGAGACACAGGTGCCCTTCTCGATGTTGTCGGGCACCTTGCCGCGCCAGCCGGCGAAAATCGTCATCCACTCGTCGAAGCGCTGCAGATCGGAAGCGAGCTTCCAGGCTGCCTCGGGGTCCACGTCCGAAGTCGTCGAGACATCTACCTTGGCCACCTGGTTGTGCTCCTCCCGCTGTGAACAGTCCCGCGGTTACATACCCGAGCGCGGCAGGGAGAAAACACCGGCGTCTTCGTCGGCATGAACGGGCTTGCCGGACAACGGGATTGGTCAGATACCGGTCCAGGCGGTGGCCACCTGGGTGGCGACATCGATGATCTGGGCGGCCTGGGACTCCGGCTTGTCGATCTCTTCTTTGACGTACTGGGCGATGAAGCGCCGGATCTCGCCGTCCACACCGGCCAGAATGCGCAGCACTTCGCCGCGGAATGAATTCGATGACACGTTGACGGTGATGTCGGAGGGCCGCGGTTTGGACACGTCGACGATGAGCAGCAGCGGTTCGGCCGCGCGCGCCGTGGCCCGCAGCGCGATATCGCCGGTGACCACGAAACGCTGCTTGTCCAGGCGCAAGTCCAGCAGCAGGTCGATGGTCAGCGGGATGTGGATGACGAACGTGATCAGGTCGCCGAGCTTGCGGGTGACCCGTGGCTCCTGGATCTTGACGTTCGCACTGACCTTGGCAATACCGCCGGGGCCCTGGGCGATCGGGTCCATGGCGAACTCACTGCCTGCAATTTCGGCGAAGGCGGCGGCCACCCGGTCGGGCGTGACCGCGACCTCGAAGAATCTGCGGCCGAACTCTTCGTAACTGAGGAAGTCGTGGTTTTGCATAGATTCCTACCGTCTCATGTCAGCTGCCCGGACAGACGTTGATCCGGTCGCGTCGCCCAATTTGTGTGATCTGGGCCACTTCTATCGAATTTGTGAACAACGCCACAAGCGGGCTGTTCGATTCGGTGTGTCGACTGCGGGCCTGCCACCCTGGAGTGATTGGAGGTGTTGAGTCCCATGCGCGCGCACGAATCATCTGAGCAGCGCCCCGCCGTCACCCGGATCGAAGGACTGCTGACCTGGCTCGGCGGCGGCCACTGGCGAGAACTCGCCGAACGCCACGAACGATCAACCCACGCCGTAGCGGGCGCGGTGGTGGCACTGGGGGCGATCCTGGCCTGGCTGGTTGCGGCCCTGGCCATGCGGTCGTCGATCCAGGCCGCCCCTTGGTGGGCGATCGCCGCCGGCACACTCGCTTTCGGCCTGCTGGTGGGCGCCGTGAGCCGCGGTGTGGCCGGCGGCCCGTCCCGCGGCCGTAGTGGTGTTGCCGGTCGCGCGGCGGTCGCCGTGGCCCTCGGCGTGCTGGTCGGCGAATTGGCCGCGCTGGTGATTTTCTCGGCAGCGATCGACCGCCGGTTGGACGAACGTGCCCTGCGCACCGCGGACTCGACGCCGGCCGTCGCGCAAGCGACCGCGGCCTGGCAGCAGAGCCGGGCGGCACGGTCGGCGCTGGACGCGCCGGTGGAACAGGCGCGCGGCGATCTGGACCGGGCTCTGGTGGTGGCTCGTTGCGAATACCATCCCAGCCCGGGTTGCCCGCAGACCCGCATCACCGGCGACCCCGGCCAGGGACCGGAGACGCGGACCGCCAACGAACTGCTCGCGGATGCACAACGTGCGCTGGACACCGCGACGGCAACTCGGGATCGACGAGCACCCGACCTGGACGCTCGGCTGGCACGCGATGAGCAGGCGGTCTTGGCCGCGCGGCACGGTGTGGTGGCCGACGCGGGCCGCGGGCTGAGTGCGCGATGGGTGGCCATGAACGAGGTGACATTCGGACCGGAGGCCGGCGTCGGTGCGCCGGTGCTGCGGTTACTGGCGGTCGCGTTCTTCGTCCTGCTGTATCTGCTGCCGCTGATTCTGCGGCTGTGGCGCGGCGAGACAACCCACGACCGCCACACGACGGCGCGCGCGGAGCGTGAACGCGCCGAGCTGGACGCGGACACCGCAATCGCGATCAAGCGTGCCGAGGTGCGCCGTGCCGCCGAAATCATGTGGGCCGAGCACCAACTCACCCAGACGCGGCTGGCCATCGAAGCCCAGGCCGAGATCGACCGGGAGCACCAACGCCGCCGAGTCATCGAAGCGATCGAGGCCCCGGTGCACGCGTCGTCGGAACGTACCTTCGAGCCAGTGGAGGATGACATGTACTTGCCGATCGCCGCCGAAGCGGAGGCGGCCAGTCGGGCGGTGGCGCAGCTGCCCGCCGGCGATGCTGCGCCAACAGATGCCCACGTCGACGCGCCGCAGCAGCTGCCGGCCGTGCCCGAACCCGTCCAGCACGTCGTCGAGCACTACGAAGAGCCGCAACCGACCGAACAGGAACGGGGAGCCCCGATGATTCCGTCCCTTCCGGACGCCACCCGAGCTGCTGCCCGTTGGATTCGCCCGCTGGTGCCACCGTTCGTCGCCCGGGTCATCGACAACACCACCCAGCCGTTACGCAGCGCGCGTCAGGTGTTCGAAGAAGTCGAGGAGATCGCGTTCTCGCTGAAGCGCACCCGTAAGGTCACGGTCGATTCGCAGAGTTCCGACGGCGGCAGCCACCGTCCGGCGCACCAGGATCCTGGCCCCGGAGGTTCTCATGAGGACCCGGCCGGGTCCCACCGGATCGAATCCTCGCGGGGCAGCGCGGCCGGGCAGCATCGGGCCGCGGACTACCGCCAGGTCGGCACGGACCCGCAGTACGCGTCCCTGACGCACCCACCCCGGCCCGACCTGGCGGGCCTGTCGGTGGGCGCCCGGGCCGGCGAGGACAGCCAGTACGAACTGGCCCAACGGCAAGGGCCACGCGAGCTGCGCGCGCCCGAGGGTCCACGTCAGCTGCCGCCGGGCAAATAGCGGGCCGTAGTGCCTTAGGGTCGGATGGGTGCCGCAGCGGCGGCGTATCATCGGCCCGGACTCTGGTCGAGGGGGCGCGCCCGGACGCCATGGCAGGGCAGTCGCGAGACGGATTGGGAACATGACGTGGATCAGGCAGTGATCGCGGTGGCAACCGCAGGGTCGTACGGAATGTCGGCCACCGCATGAAGGTCAGTCTTTTCCTCGCCGATGCGGCCCAGGCCGACATCCAGTCCGGGAAGGTGCACACCCTCGGGCTGGGCTGGCGACAGTGTCAAACACCCACGCCGCCTTTCGCTTTAGTCATCTTCCTGGACATCGACTGGGACGAGACCAACAAACAGCACAGGCTGACCTGTCAGCTGCTGAATACCGACGGCCAACCGGTGGTGGTGCCGGGTCCGCAAGGCCCGCAACGGATCCTGTTCGAGGCCGCCGCAGAAGCGGGTCGGCTGCCCGGGGCCATTCACGGCACCGCGGTCCGCATGCCGCTCACCCTGAACATCCCGGGCGGAATCCCGTTGGATCCGGGTATCTACGAGTGGCGGGTAGAGGTGGAAGGCTTCGAACGCGCTACGGCGATCGAAGCGCTGATCGTGTCTGCGGGGGCACTGCCCCCGCAGGGTTAGTGTCGCCCGGGTCACGAACGGCATTGTCGCACCGCTTCATTCACGGCCAGTTCCACGCCCCGAGAAGGACGTGCTGGTTCGCCCACGAAGACAGCAGTTGAGGGCCGCGGCACTTCCCCGTTGCCGCGGAGCGCTCAACCCGTCCCGGCAACGTCCGCCAGCGACCGCAGATGGTCGGCGGCGAACAACTCTCCCCACTCGTCCCGCGCGGCCGACTGCGCTTCGACGAAGCTGGGCGTCCGTTCGCCATCGCCGGCCAGATGCACCAGTGCCCACGCCATCGCGAACACCGGAACCCGGTGACGCTGTGCGGCGCTGTGCAATTCGTCGAATGCGCTGTCCGAACGGCACCGGCGCAAACCGATCAGGATGCCTTGCGCGGTGTCGAGAATGCGTCCCGAACTCGGGCTGTGCGAGCTCTGGGTGGGGGCACAGCTGGCCGTCATAGCTTGGTTCCTTCACGATTCACAACTGGCATACCATGCCATGATTTGCGGGCCGTCGCTCATTGCGCCAGACGCACGTCGACATCGAGACCCTCCCGTGAGCGCGTTGATATCCGCTCGAAGCCGCCGGACTCAGGGGCCGAGCACGCGGCGGGTGTAGTCGTTGAGGAATACGCGGTCGGGGTCGAGGCGGTCGCGAACCGCGATGAACCGATCCCATTCGGGATAACGCCCGCGCAGCGCTGCAGCGGTTTGATAGTGCCGCTTGCCCCAGTGCGGTCGCCCCGCGTACTCGTCCATGATCTCTTCGACTGCGCGGAAATAACTTTCGAACTCCATGCCGGTGAACTGGTGCACCGCTATGTAACAGGTGTCGCGGCCGTGCGCAGTCGACAGGAACGCATCGTCGGGCGCGCTGAAACGCACCTCGAGCGGGAACATGATCGGCAGCCGGCGCCGGCGCACGACGTCGATCACCCGCTCCACCGCCTCCTGTGCATGCATGCGCGGTATGGCGTACTCCATTTCGGTGAACTTGACGTTGCGTGCGCTGGCGTAGACCTTCCAACCGTGATCCTGGACTTTTGCCGGCGACATCAGGCCGGTCAGCAGCCGGTTCAGTTGCGGCGCCGCGCCTGGAAACCGACGTCCGGCGCGGCAGACCAGATTCAATCCGACGTTCTCGAACTCCTCCCCGAACCTCTTCTTCCACAACGGTTCTGGTCTCGGCTGTTGGTAGCTGCGCCGTGAGGTGCGTGTCAGAGCTGTGTCGGCGTGCGGAAAGACGAAGAATTCGAAATGGTCGTTGTCGTCCACGTACTCGTCGAGGTGCTCGAGTGTCGTGGCCAGGGGCCGCAACTCGTCCTCGCGATGCACGGTAAACAACGGCACCACCTTGAAGGTGACCTGCGAGATGACGCCCAGGGCTCCGAGCGACACGCGGGCGGCCAGATAGTCGTCTCCTTCGGACACCTGCAACACTTCCCCGCCGGCAGTGACCAGTCGCGCCGAGACGATCTGGGCCGATACGTTCTGGAACCGGGCTCCGGTGCCGTGCGTTGCGGTAGCCGTAGCGCCGGTGATCGACTGCTTGTCGATGTCGCCCTGGTTTTCGATGCCGAATCCGCGCGCGGCCAACTGCGCGAACAGCGAATGCAGTTGGGCGCCACCCTCGACGGTGGCCAGCCCGCGGGCCGCGTCGACGTCGAGAACGCGTTGCAGGCCCGTCATGTCGATCATCACGCCGTCGGTGCACGCGCAGTCGGTGAACGAATGCCCGGTGCCGACGGCCCGTACCCGCTGACTTTGTCGCGCTGCGCGGGTGACGATGTCGACCAGTTCACCTTCGGAGGTGGGTCGCCTGATCGCCACCGGCGCGCACACCTGGTCGCCGGCCCAGTTGGTCCACGTCGTCGTCATCAAAGCTCCTGCGCACGTTGTGTTGTCGTGGTCGAGCTCAGAGACCCGCTCGTCCCCGAGCTCAGAGAAATGTGCATCCCTCACCCCGATAGGTCGGGACGGTGTCGACGATCGCCGCACCGCGGACCAGATGCAGATGATCGAACCGCTCACACAGTTCGCCGGCCTTGGCATGCCGGAAATACACTCGGTCGCCGATCTTCAGCCGGCGCGCCGCGGCGCCGGTCAGTGGCGTCTGCACTTCGCCGGTACCTTCGGTCGAACTCAACTTCAGGCCAGTCGGCAGATAGGGAGTGGGCATGCGGTCCTTGGCGCCCACCCCGCTGGCCAGGTAACCGCCACCCAGTGCGGTCGCGGTGGTGTCGTCGGGCCGGCGCGACACCGGCAGTGCGAACATGGCCGCGGGTTGCAACGTAAACGCCGAATAGGAGTCGAACAGTGCCGGTGCGTAAAAGCCCGAGCCGGCGGTCGCTTCGGTCATCGCCGGCTCCCGGGCGACCAGTTGCAGGTCTCCGGTACCACCGGCATTGACGATCTCGAGGTCGGCGACCGCACGCACCAAATCAACTGCGCGGGCGCGGCGATCCCGCAACTCCGCGATGGAATGACGCTGTATCCAACCGACAATCGCGTTCTGTACCGGCTTGCCCGGTGCGCGGTCGCCGAGCCCGGCGATGTGCCCTTCGTACGACATCAGCGCGACCAGCCGCAGTCTCGGACGCCGGGCGATCTCCTCGGCCAGCGCGCGGGCTTGCTCGGGAGTGTGCAGCGGTGAGCGTTTGGGGCCGATCTTGACCCGCCCACCCGCGCGCCAGAAGCCGGCGTCCAGGTCCAGGCACAACCGCACGGGACGATCGGTCACGCTCTCGATCAGGTCCAGATGTTCGACGCAATCGACCATCAGGATCGGCGCGCCCGCCGGATTCTCGGCGGAGAGTTCGCCGTACTCACGCAAGGCTGCCCGGTCGGTGGTCGGGTAGGCCAGCAACAGATTCTCGAAACCGTGTCCCGCCAGCCACAGCGTTTCGCGCAGCGTAAACGTCATCAGGCCGTCGAACCGGGCATGTGAATCGAGGATCTCGCGTTGTAACTGCCTGCACCGCAATGACTTCGAGGCGACCCGGATCGGCTTGTCGCCTGCCCGCCGCAGCAGCTGTCCGGCGTTCTCCCACATCGCGTCGAGGTCCACGAAGGCGAAGGGTGCGTCCAGACCGGCGAACGCCTGCTCGTAGCGCTGCAGGCGGCCGGGCGCGTCCAGTCTCGTCTGACCCACGCCGACACACTAGATGAAGCTGCAGCGAGCATTGGTCCAAATGCTTGACACGAACATCGTCATCCTGAGTCTGTTGCGATCATCCGGGTCGTTGCGGTCCGACACCCACTCGGTGGCCGCATGTGACAACGCTTACAGAATTGCTTTGACGTCCTTCGCGCGGGCGATGTCGTCCCAGTCCAGCTCCAGCTCCAGCAGGATCTCTTCGGTGTGCTGGCCGTGTTCGGGCGCCCGCGAGGGATTCGGCGGGGTCTCGTTGAATTGCACTGGTGCGGCGACGGTTCGGTAAGGCTCGCCCCGGTCGTCGACATTGGTGATGACATATCCATTGGGTTCGACCTGCGGATCGTTGAGCGTTTCACGCGGGGTGGCCAGCGCTCCCCACACTCCCGGTTCGTCTTCGAGCACCCGCCGCCAGTGCGCAAGATCCTGGCGGGCAAACGCATTCGCGAAGATCTCGGTGGCTTCGGCTGCGTTGGCGATCAGGTTGCTCGACGGCACGAACCGCGGATCGTCGGCCAGTTCCGCCAATCCCATCCGCGTGCAGAAGCCGGCCCAGAACTTGTCCGGTTGCAGAAAGACCAGCTGAATCCACCTGTCGTCCTTGGTCTTGTACCGCGCCACCAGCGGATTGATCGCCAATCCCGGTGGTGCGCCGGGGATCCCGTCGATGTCGAACAGGTCGGCCACCGAAATCGACGGCGCGATGGCCCACATCGCCTGCGCGAGCAGCGAGGAGTCGACGATACTGGGCTCGCCTGTGCGTTCGCGGTGGAACAGCGCGGCACACACCCCGCCGGCCAACGTCGCGCCGCCCTGCAGGTCGCCGAACGCCGGACCCTGCACTGCCGGATTCTCGGTGCCGAACGGAGTCAGCGTGTAGGCCACTCCGCCGCGCGCCAGGTAGGTGGCGGCGTCGAATCCGCCCCGGTCCCGATCGGGACCGCGCACCCCCAGCCCGGTGCCCCGGGCAATGATGATGTTCGGATTGAACGAGCGGATGTCTGCGACCGTGAGTCGGGCCCGCTCCAGGGCGCCGGGCAACCAGTTGGTGAGGAACACATCGGCCGTCGCCAGCAGGCGACCGAACAGATCTCTGCCCATGCCGGACTTGAGGTCGATTGCGATGCTGCGCTTGCCGCGATTGCTCAACTCCAGGATGAAGTCGGCGTCGGCGCGCGCTGCCTCGCGGGTGAAGCCGCCGACGACCAGCGCGCGGCCGGGGTCGCCGGACGCGACGCCCTCCACTTTGATCACGTCCGCGCCCCAGTCCGCCAATGCGACGCCGGCCGACGGCACGTACGTCCACGATGCCAACTCCACGACTCGAACGCCGCTGAGCACAGCCGCCATTGTCCACCCCCTGAGTGACGCACGTCATTTCTTGCTATTTTAGATATTCTAGCTACTGTAAGGCATATTGATAGCCCAACCGGCGACCGAGCGCATCGGTGCGTGGCCGTCGGCGGACCAGATGCGACGGAGCTGGACATGCACTGCGCCGAGATCGACTGGCGGGGGTCGAATGGCGTTGTGCCGCAGGCTATCTAGCTGGCTCGGACACACCGGGGTGAGGGGCGGATCATGGGCCAATTGACCGGCAGGGTGGCGCTGATCAGCGGCGCGGCGCGGGGCCAGGGCCGATCCCACGCCCGGGCGCTGGCGGCTGAGGGTGCCGACATCATCGCCGTGGACCTGTGTGAAGACATCGAGACCAACGAGTACCCGCTGGCCCGCCCCGAGGATCTCGAAGAAACCGTGCGACTGGTGGAAAAGGAAGGTCAGCGCGTGTTCTCGGCCATCGCCGATGTCCGCGACCGCGCGGCCCTGTTCGCCACGATCGACGACGGCGTCACCGAACTGGGACGGCTGGACATCGTCGTCGCCAACGCCGGGATCTGCCCGCTGACCGCGGGTCTGCCGCCGCAGGCCTTCGCCGATGCGGTGGACGTCGATCTGGGTGGAGTGCTCAACCTGGTGCACGGCAGCCTGAAGTATCTGCAAGCCGGGGCGTCGGTCATTGTGATCGGATCCAACGCCGCCTTCATGTCGTCGATGAACACCACCGGCATCGACGGTGGACCTGGCGGGGCCGGCTACGCATTCGCGAAAATCGCTGCGGCGCATTACGTCAACGATTTCGCACGGGCGTTGGCGCCGTTCTCCATCCGGATGAACGCGGTCCACCCGACCAACGTCAACACCGAGATGCTGCACAGCGCGCCGATGTACCGCGCGTTTCGCCCCGACCTGCCCAACCCCACCCGAGCCGACGCCGAACCGATCTTCCCGCTGGTTCAGGCGATGCCGATCCCCTACGTGGAACCCGAGGACATCAGCGCCGCTGTGCTGTTCCTGGCCTCCGACGCTGCCCGCTACATCACCGGTCAGCAACTGCGGGTCGACGGTGGCGGCTTCCTCAAAGTCAAGCCCTGGTCGGGATCCTGACTCCGCGGATGCAATTGTCCTGCAATGAAGATGGAGAAGCCCGGTGAATGACCGCGACCCGGGGCCGGCGCCCGTGGCACGTCGCCTCTATGAGCTGATGGCGTTGATGAAGGCGGCCGACGACCGTCTATCGAAGGGCATCGCCACCGGCGAGTTCATGTGCGTGTACTGGCCGTCGCGCGGTCAGGAGGCCATCGCCGCCGCCATGGCGGTCGCCCTGCGGTCCGACGATCAGTTGGTGACCACCTACCGGGGACTGCACGACCTCATCGGCAAAGGTGTGCCTCTCGAGGAGATCTACGGCGAGATGATGGGGCGGGTCGTCGGCGCCGGCCGCGGTAAGGGCGGGACCATGCACATCGCCAATCCTGCTGCGGGAGTGATGTTTTCGACCGGTATCGTCGGTGCCGGTCTCCCGGTGGCGGTCGGGCTGGCGATGGCCGGCAAACGCAAGGGGCTGGACCGCGTCACGGTGGTCAGCTTCGGAGACGGGGCCACCAACACCGGCTCGTTCCACGAGGCGGCCAACATGGCCGCACTGTGGGACCTGCCGCTGGTGCTGGTCTGCCAGAACAACCTGTACGCCGAGATGACTCCGACGTCGGACACGATGAAACTCGAACAGGTCGCCGACCGCGCGGCCGGTTACGGCATGCCGGGAGTCCGGGTCGACGGCAACGACCCGCTGGCGGTGAAAGCGGCGCTGGACCAAGCGCTGGACCGGGCGCGCGGCGGCGGCGGGCCCACGTTCATCGAATGCGTGACCTTTCGCTTCCGCGGCCACTATTTCGGCGATCGAATGCCCTACATCCCCAAGGACCAACTCGCCGCGGCAATGGCCGCCGACCCGGTGCCGCGGTTTCGCGAACACCTGGCCCACACCCGGATCTGTAGTGCCGACGCCCTCGACCGCATCGATGCCGACGCCGCGGCACGCGTGGAGGACGCGCTACGCACTGTGCTGGGCGCCGATCCACCGGCCATCGACGAACTCGAACGTGACGTGTACGCGACTCCGATCAAGTTTCCGGTGTGAGGTTCCAGACAGCATGCAAGAGAAAGAGATGACGATGCGCGAGGCGCTCAACCTCGCGCTGGACCAGGCGCTGGAAGCCGATGACCGGGTGTTCCTGCTCGGCGAGGACATCGCCGACCCGGGGGCGTCCGGACCCACTGCCGGATTATCGACGAAGTACGGCCACGACCGGGTGCTGGACACGCCGATCTCCGAGGCGGCGATTGTCGGGGCCGCGATCGGCGCGGCGATCGACGGCCTGCGCCCGGTCGCCGAGATCATGATCATGGACTTCATCGGCATCGCGGCAGACCAGCTGATCAACAGCGCCGCCAAATTGCGGTTCATGACGGCGGGGCGCACCACCGCACCGATCACCATCCGCACCCAGGTCTACGCCGGCCTGGCCACCGGCGCGACGCACTCGCAATCCCTGGAAGCATGGTTCATGCACATCCCGGGAATGAAAGTCATCGTCCCGTCCACCCCTCGCGACGGCAAAGGTCTGCTGACCTCGGCGATCTTCGACGAGGACCCGTGCCTGTTCGTGGAGACGATCCGGTTGCAGGGCCGCAAGGGTCCCGTTCCGCTGGACGCCGACTTCGCAATCCCGTTGGGCCAGGCGGATATCAAGCGTTCCGGCTCCGACGTGACCCTGATCGCCTACGGCCGCGCCGTGCACGATGCGCTCGCGGCCGCGGCCACCCTGGCCGAACAGGGGGTCAGCGCCGAAGTCGTCGACCTGCGCACCCTGGTCCCACTTGATGTCGAGACGATCGTCGAATCCGGGCGTCGCACCAAGCGAATCGTGGTCGTGCACGATGCCGTCCAATTCGCCGGCCCAGGTGCCGAATTGGTGGCGATCCTGCAGGCCGAGTTGTTCGGCGAACTGGCCGCGCCCATCGAGCGCGTGGCCGCGCGTTTCGTGCCCAACCCGGCCGCCCCCGCGCTGGAGGCGCAGATGTATCCGTCGCCGGCGCGAATCGTGGCCGCGGCGCAGCGGACCTTAGCCAGGGCCATCGCGCATGGCTGACTTCATCATTCGGATTCCCCGGGTATCGGTGGCTGTGTCGGAGGCCGAACTCACCGACCTGCTCGTCGACGCCGGCGAGCACGTGGACGAAGGCACCCCGATCTACGTGATCGCCACCGAGAAGGTGGAGCAGGAGATCCAAGCCGGGGCATCGGGCACCGTGCAGTGGACCGGCGAAGTCGGCACCACCTACGACATCGGCGCCCAAATCGGCGTCATCACTTCATAATCCGATCCGACGAAAGGTATGGCAGCCGTATGGACCTCAACGAGACCCGCGAACGCATCATCTACGAAAAGGAAGGTCCGATCGCAAGGGTGATCCTGAACTGGCCTGAGAAAGCCAACGCGCAGGACCAGAAGCTCGCCGAAGAGGTGGACGCCGCCCTGCTGGACGCCGACCGCGACTACGACATCAAAGTGCTGATTCTCAAAGCCAACGGCAAGGGTTTCTGCTCGGGGCATGCGATCGGCAACAACGCCGTCGACTACCCGTCTTTCGTCGAGGCAGCCGGGGTGATGGGCACGCCGTGGAAGCCGCAGACCGACCTGTTCGTCAAGCCGATCCTGAACCTGTGGGAGTTCTCCAAGCCGACCATCGCGCAGGTGCACGGCTACTGCGTGGGCGGCGGCACCCACTACGGGCTGACCACCGACATCGTGATCGCCGCTGAAGACGCCTACTTCTCCTACCCGCCGCTGCAGGGCTTCGGCATGCCCTCCGGTGAATGCTCAATCGAGCCTTGGGTTTTCATGAACTGGCGGCGGGCCGCGTACTACCTGTATCTGGCCGAGGTGATCGACGCCAAGAGAGCCCTCGAAGTTGGTCTGGTCAACGAAGTCGTGCCGCGCGAGGAGCTGGATGCACGCGTAGAGGCCATCGCCCGCCATATCGCGCAGGCACCGATGACGACGCTGCTGGCGACCAAGGCCAATCTCAAGCGCGCCTGGGAGCTGATGGGCATGCGGGTGCACTGGCAGAGTTCCAACGACCTGGTCGCTCTCGCTTCCATCAGCAAGGACGTGCAGCAGCTGATCCAGACCGTGTTCAAGGACAAGGTGCTGCCCTCCGAACAGGCCCGCCGTCAGGCTGCCGCCGCCGCCTCTACCGACGGTGCGCCCACCAGCTGAGTGCGCCGGTGAACATCGCAGACCACGCGATCACAGCGCCGGGCTCGCCGGCTCTGATCGTCGACGGTTGCGCGATCTCGTTCGGCGAGCTGTATGCCCGTAGCCAACGGGTCGCCGCGGCGCTGCACGACGCGGGCCTGCGTCGCGGCGACGGGGTGGCACTGATCCTGCCGAACCGGCCGGAGTTCTTCGAAATCACCTGGGGCTGTCAGCTTTCCGGGCTGTACTACACCGCTGTCAACACCCACTTCACCCCGGATGAGGTGGCCTACGTCGTCGACGATTCCGACGCCCGGGCGGTGTTCGTGGATGCGTCGTACGCCGGTCTCGCCGCCGGATTCGGTGCGGTCAATTCCGCCGTGCGCATGCACGTGGCCGTGGGGGGTGAACTCACCGGCTGGCAGTCGTACGAGGACGTGCTCGCGGGCGCCGGCCCGGCGCCTGCGTTGTCGGACGGTTCGGAAATGCTGTATTCATCGGGCACCACGGGCCGTCCCAAAGCGGTGCGCCGCCCACTGCCCGTCGACGGCAACGGGTCGTGGGCGCAAGCCGTCCTGCAGCTCGCGCTGACCCACAAGTACGGGATGGACCCGTCGTGCGTGTACCTGTCCCCCGCTCCGGCGTATCACGCCGCCGGGGTGAACTACACCATGGCCGTCAACCGGGTGGGCGCCGCGTCGGTCATCGTGCCCAAGTTCGATGCCGAGACGGTGCTGCGGCTGATCCAGACGCATCGGGTCACCCACGCTCAGTTCGTGCCGACCATGTTCGTGCGGATGCTCAAGCTGCCCGAGTCCGTGCGCAACGAGTACGACGTGTCCAGCCTGCGGTGCGTGATCCATGCAGCCGCACCCTGCCCGGTCGACGTCAAGCATCGGATGATGGACTGGTTCGGCCCGATCATCCACGAATATTACGGCGGCACTGAAGGATTCGCGGGCACCACGATCGGGCCCGAGGAGTGGCTGGCCCACCCGGGGTCGGTGGGCATCCCGATGACCACGGTCCACGTGGTGGGCGAGGACGGCCGGGAACTGCCCGTCGGTGAATCCGGTGAGCTGTACTTCGAAGGCGGCCCCGACTTCGAGTACTTCAAGGATCCTGCCAAGACCGCCTCGGTCTCCAACGAACGCGGCTGGCGCACCCTGGGAGACGTGGGCCGGGTCGACGAAGACGGGTATCTCTACCTCACCGACCGTGCCACGTTCATGATCGTCTCCGGCGGGGTCAACATTTATCCGCAGGAGGTGGAGAACGTGTTGGTGATGCACCCCAAGCTCGTCGACGCGGCGGTGTTCGGCGTGCCGAACGACGAGTACGGCGAGGAAGTCAAAGCCGTCGTGCAACCAGCTGACGGCATCCGACGCGGCCCCGACTTGGCGGCCGAGCTGATCGACTACTGCCGGGCGCACCTGGCTGCCTACAAGTGCCCCCGCACCATCGAATTCGACCCGCAGCTACCCCGCGACCCGAACGGCAAGCTCTACAAGCGACGTATCCGGGAACGCTACTGGCACGGACGGATGTCCCGGATCCTATGAATGAAGGAACGTTATGAACGTGAACTGGACGCCGCTTCCGGTGCCGTGGGCGGTGCAGTCCGCCGACCGGATTCCCAAACAGCGTTACTACGACCGGGACTTCTATGCGCTGGAGAACGAGATGTTCTGGCCGCGGGTATGGCAGATGGCCTGCCGGCTCGAGGAGATCCCCAAGACGGGCGATTTCGTGGAGTACGAAATCCTGGATCAGTCGATCATCGTCGTGCGGGTGGACACCGAGAACGTGCGGGCCTACCACAATGCGTGCCGTCACCGCGGAGTGAAACTGGTGGAGGGGAACGGATCCCGGCGCACTTTCGTGTGCCCGTTCCACGGCTGGTGTTGGGGTATCGACGGGCGCAACACCTTCGTGCTGCGGTCCGAGACGTTCGACGAAGAAAATCTGGACCCGCAGGATCTGGCCCTGGTACCGGTGCGATGTGAGCTCTGGGGTGGCTGCGCGTGGATCAACCTCGACGATGACGCACCTGGATTGCGGGACTGCTTCGAACCGTTCGCCACCATTTACGACGCCTGGAAGGTCGAATCGCTGCGCACCGAGTGGTGGCAGTCGTGCCGGCTGCCGGTGAACTGGAAGCTCGCGACGGCCGCGTTCATGGAGGGCTATCACGTCCCGCAGACCCATCCGCAGTTGCTGCCGTCGTCGCAGCCGGCGACCGGCAAACCACCCGGACTCGTACAGACCAGCCTGTATTTCATGCGCACGCTGGGCGAAGGTATGGCCGGGATGACGCACGAGAACGACGTCCGAATCGCCGAGGGCCTGCAGGATATCGAGTTGCCCGCCGACCCCGCCGAGGCGATGGCGGTGTGGAAGCGCACCCTCAATGACGCTGTGGTGCATTGGCATCGGGCCCGCGGCTGCGATATTCCAGACCTCAACGACCTGCAGCGCCGCGGCATCGTGGATGCCATCGGGTTCTGCTTCCCGCATTATTTTCTGCTGCCCCAGTACAGCAGCGCCTCGTCGTACCGCATCCGCCCGCTCGGTCCAGAGGAGACGCTGTTCGAAATCTGGTCGCTCACCCGGATTCCGCCGGACCAGCTCACCGGCAGACCGACCCCACCGGAGCCCATGGCACCCGATGACCCGCGGTGGCCGCCGATCCCGGCCCAGGATTTCGCCAACCTGCCCAGACAACAAAAAGGTCTGCACTCCAAGGGGTTTGAGTTCATGCGGCTGTCCAGTCAGATCGAAGGGCTGATCTCCAACTTCGAACGCGTGATCGACGGATTCCTCGCTGGTCTGCCGTATCAGGCGTTGGTGCCGGCGATTCAGAAGACCAACACCACCATCGACGTCCCGATCGCAGATCTCGGTTTCACAGCCGGTGTCGGCCGATGAGCACCCAGTGGGACCGCTCGGTCGACCTGGTGATCGCGGGCAGTGGCGGTGGCGGGATGGTCGCCGGACTCGCCGCCCTCGATGCCGGGCTGCAACCCCTGATCGTCGAAAAACAGGCCCTGGTGGGCGGTTCGACCGGCCTGTCCGGCGGCATCGTCTGGCTGCCCAACAATCCGCTGATGCGCGCCGACGGCATCGCCGATTCGCACCAGGACGGGCTGGCCTACCTGGCCGACGTGGTCGGTGACATCGGGCCGGCCTCCTCCCCCGCGCGTCGGGAGATGTTTCTCACCGCCGGCTACGAGATGATCAATTTCCTGGTGCGCAAAGGTGTTCGGCTGATCCGCTGCGCCGGCTGGAGCGACTACTACCCGAACCACAAGGGCGGCAACGAGTCCGGCCGGGCGGTGGAGGGAATACCTTTCGACGCCGCCGAATTGGGTCGCTGGCACGACAAAGTGCAGCCGTCGCTGGCCAAGAACTACGGCTACACCGTACTCACCAACGAACTGCGCTCAGTGCAGTACTTCAACCGGTCGCCTCGCGCATTCGCGGTGGCCACCAAGGTTTTCGCGCGCACCCGGGCCGCGAAGATCGCCCGCCGCCAACTCCTCACCAACGGAGCGTCGCTGATCGGCCAGATGCTCAAGGTGCTGATCGACCTGAGCGATGGCGAACCCCCGCTGTGGATCAACGCCGCAATGGACGATCTGATCGTCGAGGACGGCCGCGTCGTCGGCGCACGGATCATCCACGAGGGCACGCCGGTCAATGTCGAAGCGCGCAAAGGCGTTCTGCTGGCCGCCGGAGGCTTCGGCCACAACGCCGACATGCGCCGGCGGTACAGCGGCGATCAGCCCAACGACGGCAAGTGGTCGATCGCCAACGCCGGGGACACCGGCGAAGTGCTGCAAACCGCGATGCGACTGGGCGCCAAGACCGATCTGCTCGACGAAGCATGGTGGCTGCCTTCGGTTTTCATCGCCAACGGCGGCGCGGCCGCGGCGTCGCTGGGCTCCGGGCGTCAGCGCCCCGGCGCCATCTACGTCGACTCCACCGGCCGCCGGTTCTGCAACGAGTCGAATTCGTATGTCGAAGTGGGCAAAGCAATGTACGCCAACAAAGCGGTGCCCTGTTGGATGATCTTCGACGACAGCTACGTGCGCCGCTACGTCGCAGGTACCAACCCGGTCAAGCGTCAGCACCTGCCGCCCGAACTGATCGCCAACGGTGCGGTCAAACGGGCCGATGCCCTCGGTGACCTCGCTCGCCACATCGACCTGCCCGCTGACGAACTCGTCCGAACTGTGCAGCGGTTCAACAAGTTCGCCCGCAAGGGGCTAGACCCCGACTTCGGCAGGGGGCAATCGGCCTACAACGACTGTCTGGGCGATCCCGGCTACCGGCCCAACGCCGCCCTCGGCCCGCTGGACCGGGCGCCCTATTACGCCACCCGGGTGTTGCCGGCCGACGTCGGCACCTGCGGCGGGGTGATCACCAATGAGCACGCCCAGGTACTCGACGAGCAGGACCGGGTGATCGAAGGGCTCTACGCCACCGGGAACACCACTGCGACGGTGATGGGCCGGACGTACCCGGGTGCCGGGGCCAGCATCGCCAGCTCGATGGTGTTCGGCTACGTGGCCGCCCGACACGCGGCGGGCCGCCGGGTGGCCGGCGAGATGACCCGCTGACCCGCGCGAGCAGACGCAAAAGCCCCTTTTTCCCTTTGAAATTAGGGGCTTTTGCGTCTGCTCGCGCTACTCGTCGCGGCCGATGAAGTCGCGGGGCTTCATGCCCGACTGCATCAGCTCGGCCCGCCGGGCCTGCACGTCGGTGGCGGCACCCACCATGTTGGTCAGAATGTGACTGACCTGCAGGTGCACCCGCATGCCCATCAACTCCCAGGCCCGCTTCACGTTGTTCTTCACCGCCATCAGCGTGGTCAGCGGGATCTGGGCGATCCTGGCCGCCATTTCTTCGACGGTGTCCTCCAGGTCATCCCGAGGCACCACCCTGTTGAGCAGACCCCACTCCAGGGCCTGCTCAGCGGACAGCGTCGGGGCCAACAGCAGCCAGTCCATGGTGCGGTGCCAGTTCATCAGCAGCCACGGTTCGATCATGGTGTGCCCGCCCGGCTCACCGAGGCTTTGGGCAAGGGGCATCTGGAAATAGGCGTCGTCGGAGGCGACACAGAAATCCGTCAGCAACCCGAGATAGATCCCACCCCCCATGCAGTAGCCGTGGATCTGCGAGATCGTCGGTTTCGGGAACTCCCACAGGTACAGCGTCGGCCATAAGAACAGGTCGGCGGTGCCCTTGTAGAGGTCCTCGAAGGTGTTTCCGAAATCGGGATACGGGTTTTCATCCGGACCCCAGCGGGCCACATGGCCGCCGCAGAAGCCCTTGCCGTTCGCCTTGATGATGACGACCTTGATCTCACCGTCGCGGTCTGCCTCGTGTAGGCAGGTGTCGACCTCGGTGACCAGCACCGCGTCCTTGGTGTTGGCTTTGTCGACCCGGTTGAGGATGATCCGCGCGATCGGTGGCTCACGTTCATAGATGACCGCTTCAAGGACGCGCCGCTCCATGGTTGTGACCCTACCCGACGCGGTTGCCCCGCACCGCTCACCAGCGGTGTTACTCAATGATTTCGCTTGTGCCGCTGCGAAACCCATCCTGCCGGGAGGCTTCGCGGCGATTGCCCGTCACGCCTGCGCCACCAGCCATGCCCGGCCCTCGCCCTCACCGGCCGCCAGCACCGTCAGTTCAGCGAATGCTGAGGGCAGTTCGCCTGGTGCTGCGCGAAACGGCCCAGGCTCGGCGCCCACCTCGCTCAGCGCGGCGATTGCCAGCAGACCGCGCGGCGCCAGGCGATCGATCAGCGCCCGGTCCAGGCGGCGGTCGCGGAACCTGTGGCAGAGGATGAGGTCGACGGGATCGCCGTCGGGCAGTCCGTCGTCGAGGTCGACGGCATCAAACCGGCACCGCTCACCGACTCCGTTCTGCCGCGCCAGTTTCCGTGCATCCGCGATGGCTACCGCGGACACGTCCCATCCCCACACCTGCAGACCCCGCCGGGCGAGCCAAACCGCGTGTTGGCCTTGGCCGCAGGCAATATCGAGAGCTTGTCCCCCGGTAGGTATCAGATCATCATGCGGCGCAAGGAATTCGGGAGCCACCACCGCCGGTGCCGTTCCCGACTGCAGATAACGCGCGTCCCACTGACGTCGATCTTCCCGGCTCACAGCGCCTACGTTACGGCCGGTCCGTCAGCCCTGCCGGCAGGCCGGCTTTCTACACTGGACGGGTGTCAGGAGATGCAAGGGCGCCGCTGGCAGGTGACGTCGCCACCGGCACCGGGCGCCGGTCCGATCGGCGTCCGGGTCAGACCATTCGCAAGGTGATGGACGCCGGTCTGCAGGAGCTGCGTGAATCCTCCTACGCCAACCTGACCATGCGTGCGGTCGCGCAGCGTGCGGGAGTGTCACCGGCCAGTGCCTACACCTACTTCTCGTCCAAGAGTGCGTTGGTTGCCGCGGTTTATCTGCGTTTCCTGCGCGAACTACCGCTACACACCGACGTTAACGACACCACCAGGACCAGGGTGAGCGCGACGATGCGAGACATGGCCCTTGTCGTTGCCGAAGAACCTGAGCTGACCGCGGGCTGCGGCGCGGCATTGATCGCCGACGATGCCGCCGTGGCGCCGCTGCGGGACGAGATCGCCGAGGAGGTGGCGCGGCGCATCGGTGCCGCACTCGGCCCGGGCTGGCCGCGCGCTGTGAAGTCGACATTGCAGATGACCTTCATCGGAGCGCTGATGAGCGCGCGCTTCGCCACCTACCAGGAGATCGCCGGACAGCTGGACGAAGCGGTCCAGCTCATCCTCGGGGCATCCGTCGAGAGCTCTACACCGGGGTGAGCGGCAATGACTTGCGCGGCTGGAACACAAATGTCGAGCCGCCACTGAACTTTGTCACCGCAACCTCATCGAATTCCTTTGCCGCAGTCTCTGTTTCGATGACGATGGCGGTCCAGTCCGTCGGCGTTCCGCTCACCTCGACACTCAGGTGCGGATCGACAGCGGCGACGATCGCCTGTAACGGTTCGACCGATGCCGCCGACACGAGTGCCGGCCACGCCGCGTCCTCATGGGCCGGCGACGGATGCAGATGCACGCGGTCGTGCTCGAAGTCGGCGTACACGTAGGCGGCGGGGTTGAACAGCGGGTGCAGTTCCAGCACCCGCACCGCGCCCTCGACACCACCGGGTAGCTCAAGTGACCGGTGGATCCGCTCGGCTGCCAGACCCGCCAGGCCGATCAGCTGCTTGGTGGCTATCAAGCGAACTTTCTCCGCATCGCCCTCGGCGCGTTCGCTCACCGCAAGGGCAAACGAGAGGTAGAGCAGGTGCATTTGCAGGCACACTTCGTCGGCCAGGCGAACCAGCGCCGAGTGGGAGAACGCTTCGAAGTCGAAGTCGGAGACCAGCGGACCCGAGTAATCCGCCTGGCCCGGCTCGGTCCCGTCGATGGGATCGAGTTCGGTGGTGGCCGCACGGGTCCGGCCGACGATGTCCAGTGCCGGTATGAATCCGACCTCGGGGTGGGACTCGTCGATGATGACCGTCCAGGCGCAGTGCGGCTGGCGGTCCGCCGGTGTCCGGGGCGGCCGGTGAATAGGCCGAACCTGGGCCCTGCGGTTGGTGGCCAGCGCCGTGGCGTCGAACGTCGGGTCCTCGATGTCGTGGCACATGCCGCGCACGTACTCCTCGCCCATCGGTTCGACATCGAGCAGCGCGCCGCAGTGATCGAGGTGGAACTCGCCGTGCCAGCGATCGTGCACCGTGTACCGGAAGTCCATGAACTGCGGCGGCGCACCGATGTCGAGTTGCAGGCCTTTGAAGATGGTGATCACGTCGTCACCCTCGAAGCGCAGCGCGCGCTGCATGCGCTTGGTGTACAGCGGGCTCGCACCCGCCCATTCGTCGATCGCGATCTGCAGCATTGCCTCACGGCCGAATTGCTGGATGCACCAGGCCATTCCAGACCGGTCGATCATCTGACCGATCAGCAGCAACTCCGGCACCAGGGTGGCGAGCTGCGCACGGGTGAGGGCGGCGTACCTGCTGGTCATGGACGGTCCTTCGAGTGGCGACAACGTCGGACTACGCGGCTGACATGGGCTGCATATGCCGCATTTATGGACACTTGTCTGGTTTCGATTCGAACTTTAGTCGACCGGTCCCACCGGAGCAAGGACGCCATAGTCCGAGCAAGATGAGTTTCAGCGAATCAGGATCCGTCACGGCAACCGTTCCTGAGGCGGGCGTGAGGCCAGCACCTTTACTACATGCTGGACAAGTGTCCAGCATATAGTGGACCGATGCCTCTCGGACGCTCGCCTGGGGCGCGCATCTGGCGCGGGTTGAGTTGGCGGCAGCCCTGCTCGTCATGGCGCGGGACGTGTCCGAGGTGCGACGAACCGGGCCTGCGCCGTGACGCTTACCGCCCGAATTATCCGGTCCCACAACACTTTCTATCGAAATGCGCATATCGTGACTGACCCGCGGCAGCCAACCGCGCGATTCGGCCGGTCCGGAAGCGTTGCCGCACGGCAAGTAACCGGCGGTTGATCCGCTGCCCTGCTTCGGTAATCCTCGTCGAAGTACGACGATCCGAAGGAGGGCCGGACATGGCCGGGATAGGACAACTCGCGCTGAACAGTGCGCCGGTCCTGGGTGGGGTGATGCTGGCGATCGCCGCCGGACAGTTCCGGGGGCCTGACTTTCGCAGCATGATCAAGCAGGATATGGACCTGCTCGACCGGCTGCCGCCGGAAGCCGCCGAACGCCGCGCCGAGTTGCAGCGCACCATTAACGCCCGCATCGACGATCTGGTGGAAGCCTCGGATCGGGGTCGCGCGATGCGCAAGGCGGCGGTGTCCTACCAAGGCAACTGGCGTGACATCGTGCTGTTGCTGTGCGTCTTGCTGTTCACTGTCATCTGGTGGGACGTCAACCACAGCCGCAGCAATTGGATGGTGACGTTCATCCTGCTGATCCTGCTGTCGCTCGTCACGGCTGCCTACGCGCTGCGCGGAGTGCTGCGGGCCGTCACGCACCGGCACGCCAGACCGAAATAACCCATCCGAAGAGGGCATTGCCCACCGCTGGCCGCGGTGCCAGGCTGACACCATGACAGAAGCCCAGGGATTCGTCGACCAGGCTGTGACGGGTCTCGCTGAGCCCCAGCCGATGTATAAGGCACTGCGCGAATCGGCGCCGGTGTTCCGCTCCCCGCAAGCGGTGGTGCTCAGCCGGCTCTCCGATATCGAGATGGCACTCAAACGGACCGATCTGTTCTCGTCGAACATGGACGCGGTCGATCTCGGCAATCTGCGGCCACTGATCCCACTGCAGATCGACCCGCCTGATCATGCCAAGTACCGTCGCATTCTCGATCCGCTGTTCACGCCCCGCGAAATGGCTCGGCGTGAGCCGCAGGTCTCCGCTTTGGTGAACGAGATGATCGACCGTTTCGCCGGCCGGGGCGAGTGTGATTTCCACGCCGAGTTCGCGGTGCCGTTGCCCTGTACCGTGTTTCTGCAATTGCTCGGCTTGCCGTTGGACGATCTCGACACGTTCCTGGAGTGGAAGGACGGCGTGATCCGCCCGGCGGGTGCCACCGATTGGGACGACCGGCACGCGAGCTCGGCGCCGGTGGCGCAGCAGATCTACGACTATTTCGAGCGCGCCATCGACGACCACATCGCAAACCCCCGCGACGACGTGCTTACGGCGATGATCGCGCTGCACCACAAGGGGGATGGTGGCAGCGCGCTCACCCGCGAGGAGTTGCTCGACATCTGCTTCCTATTCTTGATCGCCGGGCTGGACACCGTGACCGACTCGCTGGACTGTTTCTTCGTGTACCTGGCCCGCAATCCCGAGCACCGCCACCAACTGGTCGAGCAGCCGGACATCCTGCCGCACGCCGTCGAAGAATTGTTGCGTTGGGAGACACCGGTTCCCGGCGTGGTGCGGGTCGCCATGCAGGATGTGGAGATCGGGGGTTGCCCGATCAGCAAGGGTGAGCGGGTCAGCCCATTGCTGGGCGCCGCCAACACCGACCCGGCCGAGTTCGCCGATCCCGAGCTGGTGGACTTCAACCGCAACCCGAACCGGCACCGCGCGTTCGGCGGCGGTCCGCACCGCTGCCTCGGCTCTCATCTGGCCCGCATGGAGTTGCGGGTCGCGTTGCGCGAATTCCACCGTCGCATACCCGATTACGAGATCGCGCCGGGCACCGAGTTGAAGTACACCGCGGCGCTCCGCTCGGTCGAAGCCTTACCGCTGACCTTCCCGGTGCCGGTGCGATGACGCACATCGAGCTCGACGCCGACCGGTGTGTGGGTCACGGCCGGTGCTACTCGTTGGCGCCCGACGTGTACGACGCCGATGACGTCGGGCACTCGATACTGCTGCTGGCGGATGTCTCGGGTCCGTTGGAGGTGCAGGCGGCCACCGGTGCCCAGAACTGCCCCGAAGAGGCAATCACCCTCACACCGTGAGCCGACGCTGCCGCCCACCAGGAGAAGGGACGCCCGACCATGGAGCCGATGTCGCTCGATCCGGTCGCCAGCGAGCGACTGTCGCACGCCGGAAAATCCTTCACGTCCGATCTGTCGATCAACGAATTCGCCCTGCTGCACGGCGCCGGTTTCGAGCCGATCGAACTCGTCATGGGTGTGTCGGTCTACCACGTCGGGTTCCAGTTCACCGGCATGCGGCAACAACAGGAGCTAGGTGTGCTCACCGAAGCGACCTACCGGGCGCGCTGGAACGCGATGGCCCGCATGCAAGCCGAGGCCGACGCGCTCCAGGCGGACGGGATCGTCGGGGTACGCCTCAACTGGCGCCACCACGGTGAGGGTGGTGAGCACCTGGAATTCATGGCTGTGGGCACCGCAGTGCGTTACAGCGCGAAGCCCGGCGCCTTCCGGCGTCCCAACGGTCAGGCGTTTTCCAGTCATCTGTCCGGTCAGGACATGGTGACGCTGCTGCGTTCCGGGTTCGCCCCGGTGGCATTCGTGATGGGCAACTGCGTGTTTCACATTGCGGTGCAAGGGTTCATGCAGACATTGCGCCAGATCGGCCGCAATATGGAGATGCCGCAGTGGACACAGGGCAACTATCAGGCGCGTGAGCTGGCGATGACGCGCATGCAGACCGAAGCCGAGCGCGACGGTGCCACCGGTGTGGTGGGGGTGCACTTCGCGGTGTCCAACTACGCCTGGGGACACCACACCGTGGAGTTCTACACCGCGGGAACCGCGGTGCGACGCACCGGAAGTGCAGAGACCATCGAGCCCACCTTCGTGCTGGCGATGGACAACTGATGAGCGACTTCGATCCCGAATGGATCAGTCGCACCATCGCAGGCGCGCTCTCCGGACCGGGCGGTATCGCGTTGGTGGTCAAGGTCTTCGCCGGACTGCCGGGCGTGCGGCACACGCCGGCCCGACGCGGGTTGTTCTCGTCCAACCCGGAACGAGTCCAGATCGGTGACTGGCGTTACGAAGTCGCGCGGGACGGCCGACTGCAGGCCGCACACCTCGTCAACGGTGTCGTGATCGCCGAAGACATCCTGCCGGCCGACGCCGTGGGTCCACACCTCGCGCGCTCGCTCGGTCAGATCGTGACCCGCTACGGCACCTCGGTCGTCCCGAATATCAACGCGGCCGTCGAGGCGCTCGGCGCCGGATACCGGTTTTGAACTCCAAAACCCTTGTGTCCCAGACTCATGTGCTGCACTCCCGGGACATCACGGTAATGTTCAATCGAACCCGGCGCACCCGACTCCCCATCGAGCCCCCACCTCGGGGCCTGCACCGCGTACCCACGTGCGCGCATCGCCAAATCGACCGTGCGGCGCAAATTGCCGGCGGCGATGGTAGACAACTGGCATGACAGTCGCCGCCACCGGGATCACGATCTTTCATCCCCCCGCCGACCCCGAACTGTTCGACCGGTGGCTGGACACTTACCTGGATTCGGCGCGTCGGGCGGCCGGGTTTGTCAGCGCGCGCCGATCCGTCCAGCGCGGCGAACAGCTGGATCACGGTGTCGCGACCTCGTTCGACAGCGCCGCAACGCTGGACGGTTGGCTCGACGGCGCCGACCGCCGGGCCGTACTCGCCGACGGCCACGCGCGGGGCTTTCAGCGGTCCACCGCCGATCTCATGCTCGTGGACGGGGAGCCGGCACCGGCCAACGCCACCATATTCCTGCACCGCGTGGCTGCCGGCAACGATGTCGAATTCGTTGCCGCCCAGGGTGATCTGACGGTGGCTTGCGCCGCGTTCCCCGGCTATGAAGGGACGGCACTGTTCCCCGCTGACGAATCCGGGCAGTGGATGTCGTTGCTGCGCTTCCGCACCGCGGGCCAGCTGTCCGGCTGGATACGCTCGGCGGAGCGCCGGCATGCGTTGCCGCGCCTACGCGACGAATTGACCGACGACTTCGCCGAACTGCCCAGCAGCGCGCCGTTCGGTTCCACCGTCCGCATTGCCGACGGTCAGACGAAGATCACGCCGGCCTGGAAGACCGCCATGCTGGTGGTGCTGTGCCTGTACCCGACCGTGATGCTGCTGACCAAGTGGTTGTCCCCGGCGCTCGCCGGGCTGGGGATCGCGACAGCTCCGGCCATCTTCGTGGGCAACGTCATCAGTGTTGTTCTGCTGCAATGGGTCCTGGTTCCGGCGGCATCGCGACCGTTCCGGCGCTGGCTCGATCCGATCGATGGCGCGTCAGTCCGCACCGGTTTGACGGGGTCGGCGCTGGTGGTCGTCGGCTGCGGCGCGCTGGTGCTGCTGTTCGGTTTGCTCGGGTAGCCGGCCACCGATCATCGTGTGCAACTCCTCGACCGTCCACGGCGGGTTGCCGCTGTGGTCGCGATAGCCCAGCACCTGCGGCGCCGGCCGGCCGTAGCGTCCGACGAAACCCCCTGCGGCAACAAAAATTTGGCCGGTGACGTCGTGGGCCACGTCGCTGGCGAGGTAGCCGTAGAGCGGTGCCACGTACTGCGCGGGGGCAGCGTGCAGCGAAGCGTGCATCGTCATCTCGTCGAGCAGCCCGCGCCGGTGCAGGTCCCTGATATGAGCCTCGTACGCCGGCCCGGTCGATAGGCGGGTCTTCGCACCCGGACAGACCACATTGGCGCGCACCCCGTCAGCCTTCAGCTCCGCCGCGATCGCCATCGTCAGCGCGTTGACGGCACCCTTGCCGGCGGGGTAGCCGGTACCACCGTAGTCGCCGAGAAACGCGGCCGAGCCGGTGTTGACGATGGCGCCGTGGCCTTGGGCCGCCATGATCGGCGCCGCGAGCCGGCAGGTGTGGAACACGGTGCCCAGATGCGAGCCGACCAGCTGATCGAACTCCGCCGGGGTGATCCGCAGAATCGAGGAGTTCGCCGGTTCGGCGATGCCGGCACAGTTGACCAGGACGTCCAATCGCCCGAACGTCGTCGCGCATTCGTCGATCAGTGCGGCAGCGACGTGTTCGTCGTCCGCGGCCCCGGTCACTGCGACGGCGCGTCCTCCCGCAGCCGTGAGCGCATCGACAGTCTGCTGGACGGTGACCGGGTCGCGACCGTTGACTACGACGGAAGCTCCTGCGCTGCAGAGGAATTCGCTCACCGCACGGCCAATGCCGCGGCTGCCGCCGACCACCACCGCGCCCGCCCCCGCCAGCAGATCCGTTGACAGTGCGGGCAATTCAGACCGGGACAGGTTCGAGTTCCTCCTCGTCACTGGCCTGCTGCCGTGGCCACCACAACCAGCGGTCCAGCACCACCATCATGGCCGGCAGGACGAAGGCACGCATCACCAGGGCGTTCAACAACAGACCGAGACCCACCGTGACACCGATCTGCGCCACGCTCACCACCCTGCTCAACGCGAGGGCGATCGTGGTGATCCCGACGACGATGCCACCGGCGGTGACGGTGCCGCCGGTCGCCGCGAACGCCCGGATGATGCTGGTGCGCAGCCCGGCGGCCAGGCCGTCACGAATACGCAGGGCGAAGAGCAGATTGCCGCCCGAGGCCACGCTGACCATGGACACAAACGCGATGGGCGGCACCGACCAGTGCAACTCGTGGTGCAGCAGACGGTGCCAGATCAGCACGCTGGCGCCCAGCGCGCAGACATACGACGTCGCGATGGTGCCCAGCACCACCAAGCCGGCGACCGGACTTCGCAACAGCGCAGCCGAGATGAGCAGGATCACCCCGAGGGTGAGCACCGCCATCAGCACCAGGTCACCGCCGATGATGTCCTGCAGGTCGCGGGTGGCCGGCCCGACGCCGGTGAGTTGCACGCCGGTCGATTTCAGCGCGCCGTCCGTGGTCGCATCCGCCACGGCGACCGAGATGGCCCGCGCGCGTACCGCGCCTTCGTCACCCCACTCGTGACCGTTGCCATAGACGTACAGTCGCGTCGAGTGTCCATTCGGGGAGAAGAATTCGTTCAGTGCGGGACGCATATTCGGGTCGGTGAGGATCTTTCGGGACGCGTAGAGATCGACCCCGGGGCTGCCCTGCGAGATGGAGACCAGACTGCGCAGGTAGGTCGGAAGTTCTTGGGTGGGCACCGGACGAGGGTTCTTCAGCACCTCGCGCAAGCCCGCAGTCATCGCCCGCGTCTGCTCGAGTGGGGCGCTGTGGCTGATCAGGATGTTCGGCAAACCCGACAGCCCGGTTGCCGCGGCGGCGTCGGCGATCTCCTTACTGAGTTGATCGGCGGCATCGGCCAACGTGTTGGAGCTGTCGACGACAGCGGTCGCCCACTGCACCGCCTCCTGGGCGGCCGCACACACCGGCGTCGCCCGGCAGTCCGTCAACGCGCCGACGAACTTACGCAGCGGCTCGAAGATCTCCGAAACCTCCGCGGACCGGGCCCGCACCTTCACGATGGCTTCCTGGGTCAGATGAATGGCCAAACTCACGCCACCGATCGCGTAGTTGCCCGCAAACGAGCCCGACTGAATCAGATCGAGCCCGGTGACCAGCTCACCCGCGGCGGTGTCGAGTTTGGCGAACGTGTCCTCCCGAGCGGTGATCTGGTCAGCGAATTCCTCCAGCCGGTCGCCGACGTTGCCGCCGGTCGCGGTCAGCGCGGCCTGTTTGGAGACCATCCCGCCCGGGTGGCTGGCGGACTGCACCATCCGGACCCCGGAAATCGTCATGATGTTGCTGGTCACCTGCTCGATGGCGGTCAGTGCCGCCGGGTTGCGCAGATCGTGGTCGGTCTCGATCGTGACCACGTCGGGAAGCAACTGGTTCGGCGGGAAGTGCTGATCGACGATCTGGTAACCGCGGCGGGACTCCGAGTTCGCAGAGGTCGTCTGCGTTTCGTCCCACCCGATCGGTACTCCGGGCAGCCCGATGATCAGGATCAGCACCAGGATTCCGCTGGCTACCAGAATCGGCGCCGGCCAGCGTGCCACCTGGGTGCCGATGCGCCGCCACCGGCGCCGCCAATAGTTTCGCTTCGGCGGCTTGACCAGGTCCGCCCGGCTGGCCAGCGCGACGAGGGCGGGTGTCAACGTCAGCGCGGCCAGTCCGGCCGCGAAAACACCAATGCCACAGAGAATTCCGGTGGTCGCGAACATACTGATCTTGGCCAGACTCAGCCAGGCCAAGGCACCCAACGGTGCCACGACGATGAGTATCGAGCCTAAGATCGCCGGCGCCACACCCTGATAGGCGCCGGCAACTGCCGTCGGGGGATCGAAGTTTTGTCGTCGTAGCTCGTGATATCGCCCGATCACGAAGATCGAGAAGCCGGTACCGGCCCCCACTGCCACGGCCACGCTGACCGACAGAGAGAACAGCGACACACTGATGATTTCGCGCGCGGCCAGCGCCGACACCACCGGCTTGGCTACCGCCAGCGCCAAGGTCACCGATACCAGGGGCACCATTGCGGTGATCAGGGATCCGTAGACGACCAACAGCAGCACGAATAACACCACGAACGTCGTCGCCGTGATGACCTGGGTCTGCCGGTCGATCGCATCGAACTCGTCCATCACGGTGGCCCCGGGACCGGTGATGTAGACGTGCAGATTGTCCGGCGGATGCAGTTGGGCGACGATGCCGCGCGCCGCGTTGATCGAATCAACGGCTTCCGTCGAACCCACCACCCCCCCGAGTCGCAACGGGGCGGTCATGACATGGCGATCGGCGCTCATCGCGACCTGCGCGGTCGCCGGCACCAGCCACCAATCGGTCACCTGAAGGACGTGCGTGCTGTCCGCGCGCAGCGCCGTGACCAGTTGGTTGTAGTAGTCCCGATCGTGTTCGTCGAGGGCCCCGATCCGTTCCAGGATCAGGTAACCGACATTGTCGGTGGGCGCCTGCGAGAACGCCGCCGCCGACCTTTGCACCGCCACCGCGGCCCTGGTCCCGGGCGGCAGGAACGGCTGGTCTTCATCGGCGACCACCTGCTCGAGTGGCGGAGTGAGGCTGTTGCCCGCGACCGTCAACATGGCCCAGACCCCGACGATCAGCAGCGCGAAGCGGTAGATGTATCGGCCCGTCACCACGTGAACCTCAGCCGCGCCGCGCGAATGTCACGCGGCGGCTCATAGGAGTTCAACGGGCGCATCACCTTCTCATTCGATACCGAACCCGGGCCCGGACGGAATCGGCTAATTCAACCACCACTGTCCTCAGTTCGACAGCGATTTGCCGCGGCCGCGGTCGCACGGATGGCGCGTCAAGCGAGTGTTTCGCCGTTTCTTGCACGCCGGTGTCGTAACGTTTCCACAGGTCCGGGCAGACCTCGAGAACGTTACGACACCGGCACCGCGCCACGAAGGGGGCACGCGACATGCGGAGGCCAGTCATCGTCGTCGCCGCCTGCGCGGCCCTACTGGTGGCCGGATGCAGCGAGGCGAAGAATCATCACCCGTCCGGGAGCAGCCGGCCGTCGCCAGAAGCGGCGGCGACCTCGCAACCCGGTAACCCGACCGAGCCGCCGGTGGTGGCGAAGATGACGTTGCGCTATGAGGAGGCCACCACCCCCGAGGCGCAACGCGGCCGCCAGCTGATGGTGGACGCAAAGGTGTTGGAGAGCGTCGCGGGCCACGTCAACGACACCTTGAACCTGCCGCATGACGTCGGCGCCGTGGCCAAGCAGTGCGGTGAGGCCAACGACTACTGGGATCCCAACCTCAACGAGATTCAACTGTGCTACGAAGACATTCAGCAAAGCGAAGAGAGATTCGCCCGCGCTGAGAACCCGGATCCGGCGCTGGCCGCGGTCAACGCGACGATCTCCGGCTTCTACCACGAACTCGGCCACGCCACGCTGTCCATCTACGAGCTCGCTTTCACCGGCCGCGAAGAGGATGTTGCCGACCAACTGTCGGCTTTCGAGCTGCTGGACCCCGGCGCCGACGGCAAGCCTTATCCCAATGGGGTACGCATCGCGACCGACACTGCGCAGGATTGGCGGCTGAGCGCCAAAGAGGCGGGCGACGCCAACGAATTGCCGTTCTGGGACGGCCACTCGATGGACATCACCCGGATGTACAACTGGGAATGCTGGATCTACGGGTCGGACACGACGGCCAACGCCGGCATCGTGTCCTCGGGTGACCTACCGGAAGACCGCGCCGGCAACTGCGAAGAGGAATTCCAGAACATGTCCAGGGCGTGGCGCCAGATGTTGGGGCCGCACCTGAAGAAACCCAGCTGAGCCGCCGCAGCGCCCGACGGGATTTCACGCGGTATTCAGGCAGCAGTCGGTCCGCGCTCGTCGACCGCACATGAGCACCGGATTCCCTCAGGCGTATGCGGGTGGTACAGGTCGCCAACTTCTACGGACCCAGATCCGGCGGGCTACGCACGGCGGTCGACCGCCTGGGCGCGGAATACTGCGCCAGGGATCACGAGGTTTTCCTGATCGTCCCCGGTCAACGCGCAGACCGCCGCACTCTGGACAGCGGGGTCGTCCGGATCACGTTGCCCGCCAGACTGCTTCCGCGCACCGGCGGCTACCGGGCGATCATGCCCGGGCCGGTGTGCGCCCTGCTGGAGTCGCTGCGACCGGACGCCCTGGAGGTTTCCGATCGGCTGACGCTGCGCTCGCTGGGCCGGTGGGGCCACGAGCACGGTGCCACCACCGTGATGATCTCCCACGAACGCCTGGATCGCCTTGCCGGGCAAGTGCTTCCGCGTCGCGCCGCGCAGCGGGTGGCTGATTTCGCCAACCGGCGCACCGCCGCCGACTACGACACCGTGGTGTGCACCACCGCGTTCGCCCGCGCCGAATTCGACCGGATCGGCGCGACCAACACCGTCACCGTCCCGCTGGGCGTCGACCTGCACACCTTCCACCCGCGGCAGCGTTGCGCCGAGCTGAGACGCAACTTCGCGGCGCCCGAACAGCTGCTGCTGGTCCACTGCGGCCGGTTGTCGGTGGAGAAACGCGCCGACCGCAGCATCGATGCGCTGGCTTCACTGTGCGACGCCGGCGTCGATGCCCGCCTTGTCGTCGTGGGAACCGGCCCACTGCAGGCCCGGCTGCAGCGTCAGGCCGCCGGGCTACCGGTCGACTTCACCGGGTTCGTCGCCGACCGGCACACCGTCGCCGCCCTGCTGGCCTCCGCCGACGTCGCTCTCGCACCGGGACCGCACGAGACGTTCGGGCTGGCCGCCCTGGAATCGCTGGCATGTGGCACGCCGGCCGTGGTGTCGCGCACCTCGGCCCTGGCCGAGATTGTCACCGCCGACAGCGGCGCGCTCGCCGACAACGATCCGGTGGCCATCGCACACGCGGCCCGCGACATCGTCGGCCGGCCCGAGTCGCAGCGGCGGATGGGCGCGCGGCACCGCGCCGAGATGTTCACCTGGCAGCGGTCGGCCACCGGCATGCTGACATCGCTGGACACCAGGCAGGCGTCCTAGCCCCCGCGCAGGTCAGTCGGCGAGGTCGCACGAATCGATCAACCCCGGCCCGTAGGTGGTGGCGCCGCATTCGCATTCCCACCGGATATGCGGGCCACACGAACACGACACCGTGACTACCGTCATGTGTCCCGGCAACAACCAGTGACCGCGCGGGCAGCGCCGCGGCGGCCGGTCCGCCCAGTTTGCAAGCGAAACGTGCGACCGCTCGCCGACATCAAGACTCACGCGGATCACGGTCGCATCTGAATCGCCGCGAAATCCAGTGCGCTACATCGATTGTGACCCTTCGTTGCCGCTCCTTGACCGTGTCGTTGCACAAATGGCGGAGCCGGCTGCCGAGGTGGACGCCTCATCTACAGTGGATCGGGTGTTCGGGTGCGGTGTCGCGGTGCCGGGGTCAGCGTGACCGCACGACTCGCCGCGCGCGGTTCGGTGATCGATATCCCCGACGAGCCGGACCGGGTGCGGATGCATGCCGAGACGGGTGCCCGGTTGCGCTCGGCGATGACTCAGCACGGAGTCGATGCGCTGATCCTGCTGCTGAACGGCCATGTCGGATACGCCACCGGGGTCAGCTGGCCGTTGCTGGACGCCGGCCTGTCGCACGTCGAGCGACCCGTCGCCGTGGTGTTGGCTGACGACGAGCATCCGCACCTGTTCATGCCGTTCAGCAGCGGCGTCGCCATCCAGAGCCAGGTCCCCGCCGATCACCTGCACGCCCCGGTGTATCTCGAATTCGACCGTGGGGTAGCGCATTTCGCTCAGATTCTGAGCGGATTGATCTCGCCGGGCGCCGCCGTCGCCGTGGACGAGCTGACCGGCGCCATGCGGCGAGCCGGTGCTGCGCTGTTTCCCGCCGGACCACCGTCAGACGCGGCAGTGGTGCTGGCGGCGGCCCAGCTGGTCAAGACCCGTGACGAACTTTCCTGCATCCGTCGCGCCAGTCGGATCACCGAGCAGGCGGTGAGCGACGTGCAGCAGGCCCTGGCCCCGGGGGTGCGCCAGATCGATCTGTCGGCGGCGTTCGTCCGGCGCGCGTTCGAACTGGGTGCCACCGCAAACATGCTGGAAGCAATCTGGCAGGTGATGCCGGCTTCGCGCGCTACGGGGGTCTGGACCACCCACGGCGATCTGGCCCTGCCGCTGTTGACCACCGACCGCGAACTGGCAGCTGGTGACGTGTTGTGGACCGATATCAGCATCAGCTACGCCGGGTACTGCTCGGACTTCGGGCGCACCTGGCTGGTGGGCGAAGAACCCACGCCGCGTCAGCAACAGCAGTTCGCGCAGTGGCGGGCCATCCTGGATGCCGTCCTGGCAGTCACCAGAGCCGGCGCCACGTCGGGCGACCTGGCCCGGGCCGCGATCGCGGCCAACGGCGGGCGCAAGCCGTGGCTACCGCATTTCTACCTGGGGCACGGGATCGGCACCTACCCCGCCGAAAGCCCCATGATCGGAACCGATCTCGGTGCGGAGTTCGACGACAATTTCATGTTCCCGGCCGGCATGGTGCTGGTGTTGGAGCCGGTGGTGTGGGAAGACGGTACCGGCGGATATCGCAGTGAGGAGATCGTGGTGGTCACCGAGAACGGCTACACCCCGATCACCGACTACCCCTACTCTCCGTATGGCGACTGAAGTCTCGCCCGATTCACCGGCGCTGCGGATGGCCCGCCGCGAGCGCGCGCTGGCCCAGATGGCAGCACACGATCTCGACGTCCTGGTCCTCGGGCGGCAGGCCAATATCCGCTACGTCACCGGGGCGCCGCAACTGTGGATCGCCGGGACCCGTCCGTTCGGGCCGCTGTGTGTGGTGGTGCGCGCGGACGGACGGATCTATCTGAACAGCACCGATGACGAGGGCGTCCCGGAGGAGATCAGCCACGACCAGCTCTACGGGCTGGCTTGGAACCCCATGACTCTCATCGAGGTGATCAAAGGAATCGAGGGAGCTGCCACCGCCCGCCGGGTCGGCACCGACGCGATCACCCCCACCTTCGCGGCGTTACTGCCGCTGGCGTTTCCGCATGCCGACATCGTCGACGGTGAACCCGCGTTGACTGCCGCGCGACGCAGCAAGTGCCCCGAGGAGATCACGGCCATGGGACCGGCGCTGCGGGTGGCCGACCGCGGCCTCGCTGCCGCGGTCGGCGAACTGCGACCGGGGGTTGCCGAGCAGACTTTGACCGGCGCGATGCTCGAGGCGATGGCCGCCGGTGGCGTCAGCACGCCGGCCACCCAGGACTGCACCTGGGTGACGTCGCACGAGGACCCGTGGCGTCGCGCCGGGACCGAGATACGCGCGGGAGACTTGGTCGCGTTCTCCGCCGGTGCGCTGGCCGACGGCTACGTGGCCGAGATCGCCCGGACCTGGCCGGCCGGCCAGGCTGCCGGGGAGCCCGTTCGCGATCTCTACCGACGCTCAAATGCCCTGCACGACAAGCTCATTGCAGGCTGTCGTGCCGGCGCTCCGGTGCAGGGGTTGCTCGCGGCTTATCCGGCCGTCGGCGAGCCGCTGCCGCCGATGCCCGTCGCGCACGGACTCGGGCTGGGTTTCGATCCGCCCGTGGTAACCGAAAAACTCTGTCTCGCAACGGACGACGAGTGCCTGGCGACCGGAATGGTGCTGGCGATCACCGGGTACGTGTGGCAGCGGGGGTTGGGCGGGGTATTGCGTCGCGACACAGTGCTGATCACTGACGGTGCCGCAGCGGTACTGTCCGACAGCCCGTCCTGGGCTGCGACGTAGGCCCTCCAGCTTGGCGTCCTGCGCCGATAGCGATAAATCAGCAGGTATGCCGGCTCGGGGTCGGCCGAGCACGTCACCAGCGGCAGCTTCGGATCGTCGTTGCCGGACCTTCGGCACCGCGCCTGCTCACCGCGACGTCGGCGCGATCGTCGACTCGTCGAGGGGCTTGAATCGAGTCAGCGCTGAGCGTCTTCGGCGAGAAGTTCGTCCAGCAACCCGCCGACGCGGTGCTGCTCCCACAGGTTCAGCAGGTTCGACAACATCTGCAGCGGTGCGCGCACGCTTTCGTCGTCCCGGATGCGCGGATCCTTGCGGTTCTCCGGCACATCAGCACCGAAGCGGCGGAGGATCAACGCAGGCACGTCCAACAACCAGGCAACACCCATCACCGCCGCGTACAGCAGCAGGTGCCGGCGCAGCCGGTCCGGGTCCAGCCGTGGGCCTCCGCTGCCGACGAACTCCGCGACGAAGATGTCCAGCAGTTCGCCGAGATGACAGTTCCACACACCGATTTCGGCACCCGATATGGCTCCCCACAGGGCCATGCCCAGATTCATCTGACCGACGCAACCCCAATCCAGCAGACCACAGTTGAGGACACCGTCCGCACCCGTCCAGAACCAGGCGTTGTCCACATTGGCATTCCAGTGACACAGTGCGATGTAGTCGGCGTCGCCGGCCAGTGCACACAGCACGACCGCCTCATGTGCGGCGACCCGCGGCACGTCGTGGTCCAGGCGAGCCAGGAATTGCCGATTGCGGACGTTCGCGGGAAGCAACCCGGGATGGGTCCCGACGAATTCACGCAGTTGGACCAACCGTCGCTCCAGCTGTCCGGCGCGGTGGTCCGCACGCTCCCCCACGGTGGCCGACTGCACGTCCAGCGGGAAGCGTGCGGTCAGTCGGTCCGGTAACCGCCCGGAGCGGTGCGTGCCGGCCAGTCGGGCCAGCGCGGTGACCAGCGCCCGGTAGTGCTCGACAGGTGCGACCATGTCGTAGTCCAGGCATTTGTGGTAATGGCGTTCGATTCCATTGGCGCCGAACGGGATTCGTTCGGTGATCAGTATTCCCGTGCCGGTGGCCTGCTGGTAGTCGGCAAAGAGCACGTCCGGCACGGCGATGGGGAAACCGGGTGTTCGCGATAGTGCGGCGAACCGAACTTCAGGCTCCATCTGGGTTCTGCCGCGGTCGCGAACGGGATTGTCGAGGTCGCGGGAGAACTTCACGAACAACTCGGTGTGCGCGCCCGGTTCGGGCCGGCGGTATTCGACTGAGAGCACCGCCTTACGCCCGGTGCTGCCGCCGCCGATCTCGTTGCAGGCGACGATGCGGGTCACGCAGTTGTCCGGCGACAACGCACCCGAGGCCCGGAAGGCGTCGGTCAGAAAGCGCTGCCCGCCGGCACGCAACGCATCCGGGTGCACGGGGATCGGCAACGCCGAGCCATCGCCAACCACCCACCGGTCGGCTGGCAGGCGGGGGGTCACCACGTCTGCTCGGCGGCCCGCACCAGCATGTGGTTGACGGCCACCCGCCGGTCGCGACTGACCATGTACAGCACCGCGTCAGCGATGTCCTCCGGCACCAGTTTGACCATATCG